>JAEUJM010000030.1 GCA_016794585.1 Acidimicrobiales bacterium | reverse complement strand
TCGAACGCCAGGCCGCTGACGTCGTTGACCAGGTCGGCCCCGGCGTCGAGGGCCGCGCGCGCCACCTCGGCCCGCGACGTGTCGACGGAGAGCAGCCCCGCCCCGGCGGCCCGCAGCTGAGCCACCACCGGCACCACGCGCCGCAGCTCCTCCTCGACCGGCACGCGCTCGGTGGTGCCCGGCCGGGTCGACTCGCCCCCCACGTCGACCACGTCGGCGCCCGACTCGAACAGCGCCAGGCCGTGGGCCAGGGCCGCGTCGGGCGAGGCGAAGCGGCCGCCGTCGGAGAACGAGTCGGGCGTGACGTTGAGCACGCCCATCACGAGCGTGCGCTCGCCCAGCCGCCACGGACGTCCGTGGACGCTCAGCTCGAAGACCGGGCGCGGGGCGACGAAGCCGGGCTGCACGCCGGGATTATCCGCCCGCGGGGCGGAGATTCGGAAGTCGGCCTAGGCGCTCGGCTTGGGGTGGGCCACCGGCGGCGGCGTCAGCAGGCTTCCCAGGCGGTCGGGCTCGGGCTCGACGCGGCCCTCGCGGGGCGGCTCGGCTGCGGCCGGAGGGGTCTTGACCCTCAGGCCGAGCTTCTCGCCGCGCAGCAGCTGCTGGATCTGCGGCGCGTCGAGCACCTCGTGCTCGAGCAGCGCCTCGGCCACCGCCACCAGGCGCTCCTTCTGCTCGGTGATGATGGTCAGCGCCCGGTCGTACTGCTCGCTGACGATGCGCTTGACCTCGGCGTCGATCTTGAGCGCCGTGTTCTCGCTGTAGTCCTGGTGCCGGTTGAACTCGCGGCCGAGGAAGATGGCCTCCTCCTTCTTGCCGTACGTCAACGGCCCCAGCTCCTCGCTCATGCCCCACTCGCAGACCATCTTGCGGGCCATCTCGGTGGCCTGCTCGATGTCGTTCTGGGCGCCGGTGGTGATCTGGCCGAAGACCACCTCCTCGGCGATGCGCCCGCCCATGCAGACCGCGATGCGGCTCTCGAGCTGGTCGCGGTTCCAGTTGTGGCGCTCCTCGGTCGGCAGCTGCTGGGTCAGGCCCAGGGCCATGCCGCGCGGGATGATCGTGACCTTGTGCAGCGGGTCCGTGTGCGGCAGCATCGCGGCCAGCAGCGCGTGGCCGGCCTCGTGGAAGGCGGTGACCTTCTTCTCCTCCTCCGTGATGATCAGGCTGCGCCGCTCGGCGCCCATCAGCACCTTGTCCTTCGAGGACTCGAAGTCGTGCATGGTGACGGACTTCTGGTTGTGGCGCGCCGCCAGCAGGGCGGCCTCGTTGACCAGGTTGGCCAGGTCGGCGCCCGAGAAGCCGGGCGTGGCGCGCGCCAGCACCGAGATGTCGACGTCGTCGCTCAGGGGGATCTTGCGCGTGTGCACCTGCAGGATGCCCTCGCGGCCGCCCACGTCGGGGCGCGAGACCACCACGCGGCGGTCGAAGCGGCCGGGGCGCAGCAGGGCCGGGTCGAGCACGTCGGGCCGGTTGGTGGCCGCGATCAGGATCACGCCGTCGTTGGACTCGAAGCCGTCCATCTCGACCAGCAGCTGGTTGAGGGTCTGCTCGCGCTCGTCGTGGCCGCCGCCCAGGCCCGCGCCGCGGTGGCGGCCGACGGCGTCGATCTCGTCGATGAAGATGATGCAGGGCGCGTTCTTCTTGCCCTGCTCGAACAGGTCGCGCACGCGGCTGGCGCCCACGCCCACGAACATCTCGACGAAGTCCGAGCCCGAGATGGAGAAGAAGGGGGCGTCGGCCTCACCGGCGACGGCCCGGGCCAGGAGGGTCTTGCCGGTGCCCGGAGGCCCGAAGAGCAGGACACCCTTGGGGATCTTGGCGCCGAGGGCCTGGAACTTGGCCGGTGACTTGAGGAAGTCCTTGATCTCCTGGAGCTCCTCGACGGCCTCGTCGGCGCCGGCCACGTCGGCGAAGGTCACGCTGGGCTGGTCGCTGTCGACCTTCTTCGTCTTGGCCTTCCCGAACTTCATCACCCGTCCGCCGCCGCCCTGCATCTGCGACATCACGAACACGAACACGCCGACGAGCAACAAGATGGGGAGCAGGCTGGCGGCCAGCGAGATCCAGAACGACTCCTGCTGCTGGTCGACCGACAGCTCGACGGGGGGCTCGGCGTTGGCGATCTCGTCGGTGAGCTCGTCGGCGAACTCGGTCGGGTACACCGCGACGTACTCGGTGCCGTCGCGCAGCTCGCCCCGCACCTCGTTGTCGCGGTCCTTGATCTCCGCGGTCTCGACGTTGCCGTCCTGGAGCTCGGTCCGGAACTCGTCGAGGGTGAGGTCCTCGGGCGAGTCGGCGCGGAAGAGCCAGGAGCTGAGGAACAGGCTGGCGAGCAGGACGGCCCCGATGGCCAGGGCGAGGCGGTAGGACGGCTTCACTTGGCCCCCCAAGATACGGGCTGGTGGACGGTTCCGGTGTGTCGGGCCGGCGGCGCGCCGACCGGGACCCTCAGGTGGGGCCGGCCCAGGCGCAGAGGTAGGGCAGGCTGCGGTACCGCTCGGCGACGTCGAGCCCGTAGCCGACGATGAAGTCGTCGGGGATCGAGAAGCCGACGTAGCGCAGGTCGCTGGCCGCCTCGCCGGCGCTCTCCCGCACCAACAGCGCGCACACCTCGAGGCTGGCGGGGTTGCGGGCCTCGAGGTTCTGGCGCAGGTAGCGCAGCGTCAGCCCGCTGTCGACGATGTCCTCGACGAGCAGCACGTGGCGGCCCGACAGGTCGATGTCGAGGTCCTTCACGATGCGGACCACGCCGCTCGTGCGGGTGGAGCTGCCGTAGGACGACACCGCCATGAAGTCGACCTCGACGGGAAGGTCGATGGAGCGGGCCAGGTCGGCCATGAACAGGAACGCACCCTTCAGGACGCAGACCAGCAGCGGTGGCCGACCGGCGAAGTCCGCGGTGATCTCCTTGCCGAGCGCGGCGACCCGTTCCTGCAGCTCCTCCGCACCGACGATGACCCGACCGAGGTTGGGATCGTCGTCGAAGGCGCTCGGGGAGGTCACTGCGGCGCAGGCTAGTGGGCGGGGCCGGCCGGAGGGTCGAGCCCCAGGACGCCACCCGAGCGGGTGACCCGCCAGCCGGCGCCGACGTCGGCGGCGCCGGCGTCCAGGCGGGCGACCGCCAGCACGCGCTCGACCGTGGCGGCATCCGGCGGATGCTCGCCCGCGGGGCCGTCCCGCAGCCACGCCCGCACGGCCAGTCGGGCCAGCGCCACCGGCGCCTCGCGGAGCGCCCGGGCATCGGTGACGTCCAGCTCGGTGGCCAGCACCGCCAGCAGGTCGGCCTCGTCGCGGAGCAGGTCGGCCTGACGGCAGAGGACCGGCACGACGTCGCGGCCGGCGATCTCGTCGAGCAGCGGCTGGAGCTCGTGGCGCACCCGGTTGCGCCGGAAGCGCGGATCGACGTTGGACGGGTCCTGCACCGGGTCCAGGCCCAGGGCGGCACACAACGCCACCGTCTCCGATCGACGCACCGCCAGCAGGGGTCGCCGCGGTCCGGGGCGCATGCCCGAGAGGCCGGTCGACCCGGCGCCCCGCACGAGGTTGAGCAGGATCGTCTCGGCCTGGTCGTCGGCGGTGTGGCCGGTGCACACGTCCGCCGGCAGCACGGCGTACCGCTCCGAGCGCGCACGGGCCTCGAGGTTCGGCCCGTCGCCGACGTCGACGCGCACGGCACGAAAGGTCGCCCCGAAGCGGGCCGCGGCGGCTCGGACGACCTCGGCCTCCGCGGCCGACCCGAAGCGCAACCCGTGGTCGACGTGCACCGCCGTGACGTCGAGACCCGCCGCCACCGCCAACACCAGCAGCGCCAACGAGTCGGCCCCGCCGGACACGGCGCAGGTGACCGTCCTCCCCGGCGGCGGGAAGTCACATCGGTCGAGGAGCGCTTCGACCGTGGCATCCGAGAACCCGGAGGGCTCGGCCACGTCAGCCGGCGAGGGAGGAGGCGGCGCGCACCCGCTCGATCCAGAGGGCGGGCTCACGGATCTCGGCCATGGAGGGCAGGGCCTCGGGGCCGGTCCACGCCTCGTCGAGGAGGCTCGGGCCGCCGACGGCCTCGACCGCGGCGATGAACCTCTCGCCCTGCTCGTACTGGTTCAGCTTGGCCTCGAGGCCGACCAGCTTCTGCAGCAGGCGGACCAGGGTGTTGGTCTGCTGGCGGCGCAGGCGCAGCACGCGACTGAAGCGCTCCGCGCTCGGGATCCGGTCGGCGCCGGCACGGTCCATGGTGACGTCGCCGTGGCCCTCGAGCAGGCTCATCATCCCCGAGATGCGGTCGAGCACGGCCCGCTGCTCGTCGCTGGCGAGCAGGGCGGCCATCCCTCCGTCGTCGAGGGGGTTGCGCCCGGTGCGGACGCCTTCGGCCACCCGGCCGATCGCGTCGAGGAACCGCTTGGGGTCGGGGTCCACGGCGTCGAGGGTCTCGTCCACCAAGGAGAGGAAGTGCTCCCGCAGCCAGGGGATGCCCGTGAACTGGGCGCGGTGGGTCACCTCGTGGAGGGCCAGCCAGAGGCGGAACTCGCGGGGCGGGAAGGCGAAGTGCTTCTCGAGGGCCAGGACGTTGGGGCCCACGTAGTAGACGACGTCCTGATCCTCCGGGCGCTCTTCCTCGACGACCAACATGTCGTACTGGCCGAGCACCCGGGTGGACATCCACCCGAGCATCAGGCCCACCTCGGCGCCGGCGATGCCACGGGCAACGGGAGCGAACGGCCCCGACGCCATGCGATCGCCGAACCGATCGGTCAGGGGGCGCAACAGGCGCTGGAACGAGGCGATGTTCGCCCGGACCCAGTCGGGTCGATCGGTGACCCGGGCGCGGGCGGGCCCGGCGAGCGAGCGCAGACCGGTGGCGTCCCCCACCAGCGCCTCCGCCTGCGCGGTGAGCTCGGCGAAGTCGGGCGTCAGCGAGTCGTAGTGGTAGGAGCGGGCGAAGGGATCGGTGCCGGCGACGCGCACGGCCACCTTCTCGGCGAGGCCCCAGTCGACCGGGCTGCTCACCGAGGTGCCGCCGGCCTCAGGACTTCGGGTACTTCGGGGAGACGACCTTCACGAGGTAGCCGACGATGGTGGCGATGATCATCAAGACCACGAGGGCCACCACGGCCGGTGCGATCCAGAAGTGCCACACCTGGGAGGCGAGAACCACGGCATCCATGGGGCTGGATCATACGGGTTAGCTTCCCCCACGAGGAATCGACCGTGACCGCACCCACCCCGCTCCCCTCCCGCCGGCCGGCACGGTCGGCCCTGGTGCTCGCCGTGCTCGCGGTCGCCGCCCTGGTGGCCGCGGCCTGCTCGGGCACCGGGGACACCGAGGTGGCCGCTGGTGGGGACGCTCCGGCCGCCACCACCGCTCCCTCCACCACCTCGGGCCCTGCCGTTCCAGAGGGCGGATACGACGTCGTCGTGCACACCGAGACCCTGGTGGACACGGCCCGGCCCACGCCGGGCCTCCCCGACACCGGCGTGCCCGCTTCGAACGACCGGACGTTGGTCACCACGTTCACCTACCCCGACGTTCCCGGGCCGTTCCCCCTGATCGCCTTCGCCCACGGGCACTACGGCCACCCGCGCAAGTTCACCCAGCTGTTCGAGGAGTGGGCCGCGGCCGGCTTCGTCGTCGCCGCCCCCGCCTTCCCCCTGAGCAACGACGAGGTGCCCGGCGCCGCGAGCGTCTTCGACCTGCCCGAGCAGCCGGGCGATCTCAGCTTCGTCATCTCCGAGTCGCTCCGGCTCTCGGGGGAGGACGACCGCTTCCTGACGGGACGCGTCGACCCGGAGGCCATCGGTGTGGGGGGCCTGTCCCTCGGCGGCGCCACGACCTACCTCACCGCCTTCGACGAGTGCTGCCTCGACGAGCGGGTCGACGCGGCGATGGTGCTCGACGGCCTGCGCCCCGACGCCGAGGGCCTGCAGCTCGACCGCGGCATCCCGTTGCTCATCGTGCACGCCGACGCGGACCCGGTCGTCTCGTACTCCTACGCGCAGGAGGCGTTCGCCGCCGCGGCGACCCCCAAGTACCTGGTGACCCTGCACGAAGACGTGCACTCGTCCCCGTTCGAGGACGACCCCGACCCCGCCGACCAGGTGGTGCTCGACACCACCACGGCGTTCTGGCGCCACCACCTCGCCGGTGACGAAACCCCGGCCGCCGAGTTGCAGGCGGACGCCGGCGTGCCGGGGCTCACCACCGTGGTGGCGCGCCCCGGCTGAAGGGCCCGTGGGTCAGGTGGCCCGTCGGACGTTCGGGGTCCAGGTGGCGTTCGGGCTGTAGTCCACCGACACCGGGGCGCTCGCGTTGGCGGGGTAGCGGTCGTACTGCATCGTGGCGTAGGTCCGGATCGCGGGGTGGCTCGAGATGCACGCCCGGTCGAACTCCACCTGGAACTGGGTGGGCTGGTTGTGCACGAAGGTGGCGTCGCACCGGTGGGTGAACGTGGCGTTGTTGCGCACCACCTCGGCGACCACACCACCGTTGCCGTCGTTGAAGATGCCGGCGAGGAAGTCGGGACCGCCGCCGTCGTTCACGTCGATGGCCCACACGATCCACGTGTACCCACCGCGCCACGACGCCGACGTGGCCGGGTTGGATCCCAGCTTGGTCCTCACGGTGAGGCGGACGGTGCTCGACCGGTGCTCGACCTTGATGGCGGTGATGTCTCCGCTGCCGTAGGCGTCACCGGGCGTGTCCGCCAGCGTGAACGGCGACGCCACGGAGGCCTCGGGCCCGCCACCGGCGGGGGCGTGCGCCGCGGCGGCGGCCCAGTCCGGGCCCGTCGGCGCCTCGGTCGCCAATGCCGGCGCCGAGAGGGTCAGCGTCGCGAACAATGCCAAGCCGCCCATCCAGTACTTCTTGTGCATATGCCGACGCCTCCGTTCGATGGAGGACGCAGTATGGCAGATGCGACCGGTGAACGGCGCTCAGGCGTCGCTGGCCAGACGGAGGGCCTCGGCGATGCGCATCTTCAGCGACTCCGGCACCTCGTCACGGCACCGCTGCGAGATGACGATGCGGAGCTCGGCCTCGAAGTGCTCGGCGCCCACACAGGGAGGGCACTCGTCGAGATGGGCCTTGATCTTTGCCCGCTTGTGGTCGGTGAGCTCACCGTCGAGGTAGGACCAGATCTCGGCGAAGGTCTCTTCGCACTGTGGCTTCATCGGCTTGTCGTTCATCCGGCGTGCTCCACGACTTCGGGGGACTCCGCGACGGCGTGTTCTTCGAGAGACACGAGCCCCCGTTCGACGGCGTACTCGTACAACCGCTTCTGGAGGCCCTTTCTTCCCCGGTGCAGCCGGCTCATCACGGTCCCGATGGGGATGTCGAGGATCTCGGCGATCTCCTTGTAGGAGAAGCCCTCGACATCGGCGAGGAGCACCGCCACCCGGAACTGCTCGGGCAACGACTCGAGCGCCTCTTTCACCTCGGTGTCGGTGACGTGGTCGAGCAGCTCGTCCTCGGCGCTGCGGCCGTTCGCCGCCGCCTCGAGCCCGCCGAGGCGGCGGTAGAGGTAGAGGTCCTCCACCTCCTCGAGGTCGGACTCGTCCGGGCGACGCTTCTTCGCCCGGTAGGTGTTGATGAAGGTGTTGGTGAGGATGCGGTAGAGCCAGGCCTTGAGGTTGGTGCCCTCCTGGAAGCTGCCGAAGGCCCGGTAGGCCTTCAGGTAGGTCTCTTGGACGAGGTCCTCCGCGTCGGCAGGGTTGCGCGTCATGCGGAGCGCGCCCGAGTAGAGCGACGCCATGAGGGGCATCGCCTGCTCCGCGAAGTCCGCCTGGTCGGCCATGGGGCCACCCTACCCATCCGGGGTCGCCGGGACCCTGGCGGGCCGGCGCCTATCCTCGCCGCCGTGACGGACTCGATCACGGTCCCCGATGCGCTGTCACGTCGGGGTGTCGACCACCACCTGCTGCACGAAGCAGCGACGATGGCGCTCTACGTCGCCATCGTGGTCGAAGCCGCCCTGCTCACCCTGTGGGTCAACCAGGACCCCGGCGAGCGTTCCGACGTGCACGGTGTGCACCTCATCGCCCTGATCTGGGGGACCACCATCGGGCTGACACTGGCCCACCTCTTCGCCTTCCGGTTGGCAGGACGGGCGTTCGTCTACGAGGGCGCGAACTCGCACGGCCGGGTGGCGGCCGCCCAGCTGGCCGGCGCGGCCGCCGTCGCCCTGCTCTGCTCGATCCCGGGGTTGTTCGCCAGCGACACCAACGACCTGCCCTTCTCGCTCTTCGTCCCGGAGATCATCATCGGGGTCGCGGGCTACGTGACAGCCCGGACGTCGGGCAGCTCCAAGCTGTGGGCGCTCGCCATCGGCATCGGCGCCGCCACCCTGGGCCTGCTCATCGCGGTGGCCAAGAACGTGCTCGCCGGGCACTGACGGGACCTGCCACCCGCTGCGCTGGCCGGGCCTCCGTCCCCGCCGTTACGGTGCCGACGCCGCCCCCACCCCCACCTCAGGAGCGAGCGTGCACCGATCCATCCGGGCCCGGGTGACCTCCCTCGCCCGCCACCGCCCCAGCCGCCGTCTCGCCCTCGTGGCGATGGTGCTGGGCGCAGTGGCGGCCGCCACCCACCCTGCGGGTGCCGCCTCGGTGGCCGGTGCGGCAGCCTCCGGCACCGAGGACCTGCTGTCGTGGTGGGAGGCGGCCATCCTCGGCGTGGTCGAGGGGATCACCGAGTACCTGCCCGTCTCGTCCACCGGCCACCTGCTGATCACCGCCCGCCTGCTCGGCCTCCCGGACGAGAAGGGCAGCGCCGGCCTCGAGGCCGTCAACACCTACGTCATCGCCATCCAGTTCGGGGCCATCCTCGCCGTCGCCGGCCTCTTCTGGCGGCGCTTCGTGGCCATGCTCGCCGGCCTCGTCGGGCGCAACCCCGACGGGCGGCGCCTGCTCGTCAACCTCGTCATCGCCTTCGTGCCCGCCGCCGCGTTGGGCTTCCTGTTCGACGACACCATCGAGGACGCCCTGTTCGGCCCGTGGCCCATCGTCCTGGCCTGGATCGGGGGCGGCATCTTGATCCTCGTGCTCGAGCGCACCGGGCGCATCCCCGACCGCGGCGTGCCGGGAGCGGAGCCCGGCGACGAGGAGGGCGGGGACGCCCTCGCCGCCATCACCAACCGCCAGGCCCTCATCATCGGACTCGCGCAGTGCGCTGCGCTGCTCCCGGGGACCAGCCGCTCCCTCGCCACCATCCTCGGGGCGCTCCTGGTGGGCGTGGCCCTCCGCGCCGCCGTCGAGTTCAGCTTCCTCCTCGGGTTCGCCACCCTGTCCGCGGCGACCGCCTACAAGCTGGCGTCGGACGGCGGCACCCTCGTCGACCAGTTCGGCCTCGTGGACCCGCTCATCGGCGCGCTGTTCGCCTTCGTGTCCGCGGTGCTGGCCATCAAGTGGCTCATCACCTACCTCGAGCGCCACGACCTCTCGATCTTCGCGTGGTACCGCTTCGTGGTCGCCGGCCTCGCCATCGCCCTGCTGGCCGGCGGGGTGCTCTGACCGTCCCGACGGCGCACGGCCCGGGACCCGGGGCCCCAGGCGGGTGACGGTCAGTCGTCGGGGGTGACCCGCTCGCGCCCCAGGTTCTGGACGCCGGTGGCGCCCCACTCGCCGGTGAGGTGCCCGTTCGGGCCCATGGTGTAGCCCACGGCTGCACACGTGCGGTCGCCGAAGCCCACCACGAGGACGTTGCCGACCCGCAGCGCCGAGCCCGTCGCCAGGAAGCCCCCGACCTGACGGGTGATCTCGAAGGCCTCGCCGGCATCGACGATGTCCATCGACCCGCTGTACTCGACACCATCGGCGTTCGTCCCCTCGATGGCGTAGGACCCCGTGACCCCGGGCCCGCCGGGGATCACCGCGGCCACGGCTTCGTCGATCGGGCCGCGCCCGTCGTAGGTGACCCACCGGCCGTCGAGCGTGTCATCGGGGCCGATCGGATAGATGGCGGCGTTGCAGGCCGTGCCGTCATCCCCGTGGGTGGCAGCGAGGATGTCGCCCTCGGCCACCCCGACGCCCTCGTAGCTCCCGTTGGTGTCCCAGTCGAGGGCGAGGGGCCCGGCCTCGTCGCCGTCGATGGTGAGCGTGCCCCGGTAGCGCGACCGGTCGGGGTTCGTCCCGCGGATCCGGTAGTCGCCGGGGAACGTGCCGTCGCCCTGGACGGGCACCGTGGTCCCGGGACCACCCCCGGAGGCGCCTCCCCCGCCGCTGCCGTCGGCGCTGGTGCACGACGTCACCAGCGCGGCGAGCAGGACGACGGCGACCAGCGCCGCCGCCCGACGCGAGGCTCGGCGGGGGTGCCGGAGGCCGTGGGTCATGGCGACCACCCTGCCCCGCGCGACCGTCCGTCGGCCAGACGGGACGCCGGGCGTCGCTGCGGGCCGACCGGCGAAGCTTCCGGAAAGGGGAGCGAGGGTGGGCAGGGCAGGACGCCCTGCCCACCAACGGCGGTCACGATCGGTGGCGGCGGCACGGCCGCTACTGCACCTCGAAGGCCCCCAGGTCGATGCGCGTGCCCACGATGCGGGGGTTGCCCGCGAGGTCGGTTGCGGGCGGGTCCTGGATACCCGGGGTGAACGGGTCCCAGTCGACGTTCTGGTTGCCACGGTCGACGGCGTTGCTCCCCGGCACGAGCGTGTAGTCGGGAGCGGACAGGAGGTCCTGGAGGTTGGTCGGCGGCGTCAAGGCCCGGATCGCCGTCCCCTGGAAGCCACGACCCCGGAGGCCGACGAAGCGGTTGTTCTGCGCCCCGTTGTCACACGTCACCTGCCCGCGGTTGTTCGCCACGGTCGGGGCCTCGCTGCGGCCGAAGTACTCGAGACCGCCGCAGAACTCCCCGTAGGTGCCGTGGGTCGACCCCGAGCCGACCATGGAGTCCTCGGTGATGGTGGCGAGGAAGTTGGTCGGAGCGCCGCCGGTGCGCAGCTCGGTGGAGCTGGACGCAGCGATGCCCGCGAACCAGAAGTACCCGCAGTTGCCTCCGCCGAAGTCCGGGAGGGCGACGTCGATGCCGCCCAAGCAGAAGTTGTACGGGCCGGCGGCGATGTTGCCGCTGTTCCACTGGTCGCTGAAGCCGAGCACGCCCCGAGCGACCTGCTCGAGGGCGCTGAACGAGGACGGGCGGACCTGGCTACCGAGCCCGTTGCCGTTGCGCTCCACGTTGGTCGGCTGCCACGCCATCGTGTTGCCCACGAAGATGCTGCTCTGGAAGTGGGCCGACGCCCCGTTGACGAATCCGGTCGAGGCGGCGTCGTAGCCCGTTCCGGTCCGGTAGTTGCTGGTCTCGTCGCCGGCGATGATGACGCCGGCACCGTTGTTGCCCGTCACCGTGCAGTTGATCATCCGCACGTTGGCGTCGTCGTGGGCGAAGAGCCCCCCGCCGAAGCCGTCGGTGCTGGGGTTCGCCGGCAGCCGGGGGCCGACCCGGGTGATGTTGTCGCTCAGCAGGCACCCGGCGAGCAGGACCGCCGCCGATCCGTGGGCGTGGACGCCGCCCCCACGCCCGACGACCATCGAGTCGCCCTGCGCGGTGTTGCCGGTGACCGAGGTGTTGCGCAGGCGCAGCGTCGTGCCGGTGCCGCTGGCGTCGATGCCACCACCCACGAGCGCCGTGTTGTCCTCCACCGCGCTGTCGTCGATGGCGACCTCGGAGTCCTCGAGGCCGACGCCACCCCCGCCGGCGCAGTCGAAGGCGGGGGCCGTGGTGCAGTTCCGGCTCAGCAGCGTGCGGTTGGAGAGGTTGTTGCGGATGACGCTGTCGTCGATGTGCGCGTCGTCCACGTCGGCGAGGTGGACGCCACCGATCGGCCCGGAGTTCGAGGCCACGGTCGCCCGACGGACCACGAGGCCGTCACCACCGGTCCAGGTGATGCCCGCACCCGTGGGCGTCCCCGACGTCCACGCCGGGCGGGAGTTGTTCACGACCTGGAGATCACGGAGCAGTGCCCCTTCGCCGGTGCCCTGGATCCCGCCGGCGGTCCCGCCCTGCACCACGACCCCGTCGAGGGCCGAGAAGTCCTGGTCCACCGACACGACCGGGCCGGTCTGGCCGACGGCCTGGCCGACGAGCCTGGTGGCGGTCGGCCCGGTGAAGCGAAGGGTGCGCTGGTCGAGGAACTGCTCGTCGCCCCGGAAGCCACCGATCACGCCCGCCTGACCCGGCAGGGCGAAGCCCGTGGTCGGCGCGGTGTAGGTGCCGCCGGCCACCCAGATCGACCGCACGTCGTCGCGGGGGTCGGCGTTCTGGTTCACGCCGGTGATGTCCAGGGCGCTCGCCAGGTCGGGCAGCGGGTTGGCCCAGCAGCCCGGAGTGGCGCACGGCGTCGGGTCGACCCGCCGGATCGAGCTGTTCAGGGGCGCAGGGTCCGGTGGCTGGCCCGCGCAGGCGGCATCGCCCACGGCGAGGCAGTCGGAGTAGAAGTCGCCGTCCGAGTCCCGCTCGAGGGGGTTCGCCCGCGCGTCGATGGGGGTCCCGGCGACGTCGCGGCCGGCGCCGACGAGCTCCTCCTGGTCGCCGACCCCGTCGCCGTCGGTGTCGGCGATCTTCGGGTTGGGTGCCGACCACGGGCACGAGATCGAGTCGGCATCCCAGAGTGGGGTGCCGGGCGAGGGGTCCGCCGCGCACGGCTGCCCGCCGTTCGCGGCGTCGGCGAGGCCGACGATCCAGCCGCGGGCCTCGTCGAAGTCGGAGATGCCGTCCTCGTCGGTGTCGGTCGGGCCCACTTCGGCGTTGACCACCGGCTCGACGCTGTCGACGAGCTCGTCCTCGTCGCAGTCGGTCTGGCGCACGAGGCGGATCCGGTCGCCGGCCCGGACGACGACGTCGTCGAAGCCCTCCGTGAGGGCCTGCTCGGTCTGCTCGTCGGTCGTGGTCATGATGCCCCACTGACCCCGGCAGAGGTCGCTGCTCCCCGTGTCGGTGTTGGCCACGCCGTCGACCGACGCCAGCCGGCCGTCCGGGGTGGTGGTGTAGCAGCCGGCAGCGGGGGTGTCGTCCTCGCAGCGCGGGTACCCGATCTGGTCCATGACCCCGGCCATCCAGGCCGGCGAGCCCTCGGGCGGTGAGCCCATGTGGACCCCGGGGTACGCGCTGATGTCGTTGTACTCGCCGTCGATGTCGTCGCGGGCCACGTTCGTCGAGACGGTGTAGTCCTCGTAGCGGCCCTGATCGCCGGGAGCGACGCTGCCGAAGTCGAGCACGACCTGGGCGGTCTGCCCGAAGGTCGATTCCTGGATGAACTCGAAGTTGCGACCCTCGCTGTCGAGGAACTCGAGGTTGCCGGTGGCGAAGCGCAGGGACGAGGGCGACTCGAGGAACTGCTCGATCAGGTCGACGTTGACGTCCTCCGCCACCGCCTGGACCGGTGCCGTGCTGGCGCCCGGGGGCAGCACGATCCCGTCGAGCGGGATCGTCATGGTGCCGACGACCTCCTCTTCGAGCGTGTCGGGGTTGCGCAGATACAGCGTGTAGCCCACGTCGGCGAGCTGGTAGGTGAACTTGCCCGTGTTGCGGAAGCGCATGCCCTGGGAGATCTCGCCGCTCACCGCGGCCTCGGAGCTGCTCCACTCCTCGGACTCGGTGCGCGACCGCTCCTGGCTGATCTCCTGGGACTCCTCCCGCGAGAACTCGCGCGTCCGCTCGGTGCCCCACTCGTGCGCGTAGCCGAGGGTCAACGAGAGGGTGGCCGACGCGAAGGACTCCTCGGTGCCGATCTGCACGGTGGTCTCGAAGCCGGCTTCGACCGAGATCGAGTTCGACTCGCTCTGGGTGACCGAGTTGGTCTGGGAGGTCGAGGTCGCGTTGCTGACCGAGTTGGCGATGCCGACCTCGATGGCGCCGCCCTGGTCCTGCGAGCGCTCCTTCACCAGTCGGACCGAGGTGCCGCCGACCAGGTCCATGCCGAAGCCGGGCAGCTCGGCCACCGTCATGCTGCGGATGGGCGAGTCGAACTCGTCGAAGTCGGTGGTGCCGTCACCGTCGGTGTCGGCGCTGGTCGGTGACGTGCCGGTGTCGCGCAGCTCGAGGCCGTCGAACAGCGACGGGGTCGGGGGCTGGTCGCCCTCGCTCCCGCGCGAGTCGCGGTCCGAGTCGACCGACGTGGGCGCCGTGAACCACCGGTTCCACTCCTGGTAGTCGTCGATGCCGTCGAGGTCCGTGTCGGCCAGCTCGGGGTCGGTCCGGATCAGGACCTCCTCGTGGTCCGGCAGCTCGTCGTCGTCGGTGTCCTCGTCGAGCGGGTCGCTGACGCCGGTGCGACGGGTGATGTCCGGGCAGCCACCGCCGCCGCCGCCGGGGCAGCCCTGCCCGTCGAGGTCGAGGACCAGCGGGAAGCCGTTGATCTCCTTGCCGTCGGAGAGGCAGTCGTTGTCGGTGTCCGCGTCGTTGGGGTCGGTCTGGAGCTCGGTCATCTCGCGGCCGTCGCTCATGCCGTCGTCGTCGGTGTCGGGATCGGCGGGATCGGTGGGTGCGCCGGCGCCGTCGGCCGCCGGCGGCAGGTCGGTCACCGGGTCGGGGGACAGGCACTGGCCGGAGGGGTCGAGTGGGTCGACGTCACCGCCGTCGGTCGGCTCGGGGTAGGCGTTGGCGATCCCGTGGATCTCGTCGTAGTTCGAGATGCCGTCCCCGTCGCCGTCGCCGGTCGGCTGGGGGATGCCGATCTCGCCGTCGAGCGCATGCAGGAAGCTGACCGCATGGGCCCGGGTCACGGTTGCCTTGGGCTTGAACTTCGTGGCGCTCGTGACGACGCCGGAGTCGGCCACGATGCCCGTCAGGCTCAGCCAGCCGATGGCGCTGCGACTGGTCGCCGACTGCGTCGTGGTGTCGGTGTAGGGGTCGTCGGCCGGGGTCGCCTCGGCGTCCACCCCCGCCCAGCGGGCGAAGCGGTACAGCGCGGTGGCGAGCTGGGCGCGGCCCACCGCCCGGCCCGGGGTGAACGTGCCGGGGCTGGTCGGCGGGATGATCCCGTTGCGGGTCGCCCAGGACACGCCCGCGCGCCCACGCTGGCTCAGGTGGGCGATGTCGCTGAAGGAGTGCGATGGCGCGCTGGTGTCCCGGCCGAGGTACGTGGCGTAGTTGCGGAGGATCTGAGCCAGCTTCCACCGCTTGACCACGCCATCGGGGACGAACTGGGGGGTGCGCCGGAGCACGCTCACGCGGTTGCTGGTGGCCCAGTACGCCGCGTCCTCGTAGTAGGCGCCGGCGGGGACGTCGGTGAAGTGGAACGGGCCGGACGCCTCGGCGCCCGTGACGCTCGACACCCGTGGGTCGGTCCCCGCCTCGGCCTCGGCCCCGTCGGTGGCCCCGTCGAAGTCGGTGTCCGGTGCAGCGGGGTCCGTGCCGTCGGCGGCCTCGGTGCCGTCGTCGACCTCGTCGAGGTCGGTGTCGGGGTTGCGGGGGTCGGTCCCGGCGGCGACCTCCGTCACGTCGTCGACGCCGTCGTCGTCGGTGTCGGCGTCGTTGGGGTCGGTGCCGGTGCCGGCCCGGTTGCCGCCGTCGGTGCCGATCTCGAGGCCGTCGCTCAGGCCGTCGTCGTCGCTGTCGGGATCGGCCGGATCGGTCGGGTCGCCGGGGGCGGCCATGCCGATGAAGCCCCCAGGCCACGGGTTGCGGGCACCGGACGCCTCCTGCGAATCGGTCAGCCCGTCACCGTCGGTGTCGGTGGGGTCGTCGAGGTCACCAGGCACCGGTCGCGCCTCGTCGGGGACGGTCCCGTCATCGGCCGCCACCGAGCCGTTGGCCGCCGGTGCCTCCGGTTCCGCCGACGCCGACCCCGGCAGGAGGGCGAGGCTCGATGCCAACACCGCGACCACGACGACGACCTTCACCATGGACCTGCGCACGACGTACCCCACCATGTTTGCCTCGACGACCGACGAAGGCGGCAAGCTAGCGCGCCCGCGGGATCCACGCCGTGCCCGTCGGCCTCTCGGCCGTGACTTCACGGTGCCGTAACCAAGGGGCAGGAGCGGCGTGCCCGGTGCATCGCCCTCGCCGGCCCGGGGTAGAGAGCCGTCGTGGCGGACACGACCGGGTACCTCGTGGTGGGCAACGACGACGCGGGGTCGAACGACGAAGAGCGCCTGGCGGCCGCGCTCGACCCGCTGCGGTCCCGGCCCGGGGTCGACGTGGACATCGTCACCACCGACGGTCCGGACGCGGTGCGCCGCGCCCTCGGTGTGCTGGAGGACCGCACCCTGGTGGTCGCCGGCGGGGACGGCAGCCTGCACGTCGTGGTCCAGGCCCTGTGGGAGCTCGGCGGCGCCGATCGCCTCGCGACGACCACCGTGGGGCTGTTGCCCCTCGGCACCGGCAACGACTTCGCCCGGACCGCGGGCATCCCGCTCGAACCCACCGACGCCGGTGCCCTCCTCCTCGACGGCTCCGCCCGCTCGACCGACCTCGTGGTGGACGACACCGCGACGGTGGTGGTGAACGCCACCCACGCCGGGATGAGCGCCGACGCCTCGGCCCGCTCCGGCGACCTCAAGCCCCGCCTCGGCCCCGCCGCCTATCCGGTGGCGGCCTTCCTCGAGGGGATCGGGTCGGTCGGGTTCCGCGGCACCGTCCAGGCCGACGGCGCACTCCTCGTCGACGATGAGGAGCTGCTGCTCGTGGGCGTCGGCAACGGTCAGTCCATCGGCGGCGGCACGCCCCTGTTCCCCGACGCCCGCCTCGACGACGGCTTGCTCGAGGTGCTGGTGGCCCGCGCCACCGGGCCCTTGGCCCGGGTCGGCTTCGCCGCTCGCCTCCGCTCGGGCCAGCACGTCGACCGCGACGACGTCGTCACCGCCCGCGCCCGCGAGGTGACCATCCGGGGCGAGCCCGCCCCCCACTGCCTCGACGGCGAGGTCTCCGACCCCGTGGCCGAACGCACCTACCGCATCGTCGCCGGCGCCCTTCGCCTGATCCGGCCGGCGGGGCCGTGATCCGGACCCCACGCAGAGGTCACGTCCTGGGGTGGCGCGCCTCGCGGACCCAGAGCCACACGAGGGCGAGGAGCGTCAGGCCCACGACGGCGACCGCCCAGTAGAAGGCCACGAAGTCGACGAGCCCCCCGGGGGGCGGACTGCCCGGCAGCGAGGCCCGGAGCGGGGGCAGGGCGAACAGCACACCGACCAGGTAGCCGTACGCCCACAACGGCAGCTCCACCCCTCGCAGCGCGATCATCGCGACGACGGCGGCGCCTGCCAGCGCGAGACCCCAGACGAGGACGATGAACCACAGCGCGTAGCCCACCGTCGAGCCCGGTCGGGCGGCCTCGAGGGCGACACACCCGCCCAGCGAGCACAGCGGCTCGTCCACGGACTCCGCCGACAGGTCGAACGAGAGGACCGACGAGGCCACTGACACCTCGGCGACGAGCGGCTCACCGTCTGGGCCGACCCCGTCCGAGGCCAACACGATGAGGGTGGCGTCGTAGCGGTCGAACGGATAGCGGTACACCGAGCTGCCCGTGAGCGCGACGGAGTACTCGATGGCCTGCACCGGCTGTCCGGGAGCGAAGGTGTGGCTGGTCTCGCCCCCCGTGGCGTTGACCAGGACGCGGAAGCCCTCTCGCACCAATCCGCCGTCCACCCGCTGCTCGTCGAGCACCACGGGGAGCAACCGGACCCGCGCCTCACCCAGCACGGGATCGACGGCGATGACCGACACCTCGACCCGCAGGTCCGCGCCCTCCTCGGCCGTCGGGGCGACCAGCACCTGGGAGACGTCGCGCTGGACGACCACCAGCACGGCGGTGACCCCCAGCGCCAGACAGGCCAGCGCTCCGAGGATCAGCACCACCACGACGGGCCGCCGTAGCGCCACGAGGCGACGCCGCCGCGCCGGTGACTGCGGGCCGGCGTGGGGTGACCCGGAGCCGACCGGCGCCCCCTCCATGGGGGCCGCCGGCGCCAGGCCGTCGTCGTGTCGGTCCGTCGTTCGCGGTTCGGCCACAGCGTCCTCGTCCGTCGTCGGTCGATCTCACCGTCAAGTGCCCGCACGTCCACCCTACGGAGCACGCCGGCGAGCCCCACGGGCCGGTGGACCGCCGAGCTCGAGCGACCCTGCGGGCGTGTCCGACCGGCAATGCGCCATCGCGCACCCGATGATCGGGCTGCGCGGCGGCGCGGCCGTTCAGCGGTAGTCGCCGGGATCGGGGAGGGCGCCCGATGCCAGTTGCTCGGTCCGCTGCCGCAGGGCGTCGAGGTGGTGCGGATGGGTGAGCACCAGGAAGCGCTCGGTGCGGATCGCGTCGACGACCTGCGCCGCCACCTCGTCGGCGGCGATGCCCTGATCCAGGAGCTCGCGGAGGACCTGGCTCATGAAGGCGGCGGCGTCGGGGTCGGTGGTGGCCAAGTCGGGCGGACGGCTCTCCAACGACCCGGTGTCGAGGTTCGTCTGCACCATCCCCGGGCACAGGGCGGTGACCTTGAGCTTCGAGCCGGTCGCCGCCAGGTCGTGGGCGAGCCCCTCGGTCGCGGCGAGCGCCGCGAACTTGGAGATGCAGTAGGGCCCGCTGAAGGGCGCCCCGAGCATCCCGGCGATCGAGCAGGTGTTCACGATGTGGCCCTCGGAGTCCTGGGCGAGCATCCGGGGGACGAAGGCGCGGATGCCGTGGAGGATGCCCCACACGTTCACGCCGAGCACGAACTCCAGGTCGGCGGTGGACTGCTCCCACAGGAGCCCGCCGACGAACACCCCGGCGTTGTTGCAGAGCACGTCGACCTGGCCCCAGGTGGAGAACACCTCGTCCGCCAGCGCGCGGACCTCGGCCTCGAGGCGGACGTCGCACCGCTGGGCGAGGACGTCGCCCGGGTCGGCGCCCGCCTCCACGAGCAGCGCCGCCGCCCGGTCGAGCGCACGCTCGTCGACGTCCGAGACGACCACGCGCATGCCCTCGGACGACAGGCGCGACGCCAGCGCCAGGCCGATCCCGCTGCCGGCGCCCGTGACGACCGCGACCTTGCCCGCCAGATCCCTCATCGTGGTGCCCCCTGGTCGCCCCGTGACCGCACACGGGTCGGAGACCCGAGCGGTGCCGCAGCGTACCGGTGCCCCGCACCCGGTGCTGCGAACGCGGGTCCCCGGTCGAGAGAACGTGGAGCCCGAGAGGAGATTCGAACTCCTGACCTGCTCATTACGAGTGAGCTGCTCTGCCGACTGAGCTACCCGGGCGGGTCCGACCACGTTACCGGGGCGGCGGCGTCGCACCGAAGCCGGATCGGCGACGGCGCCGACCGGATCAGGGGACCACGAGGTTGAACGCCACCGAGTCGCTGGGCTCGAAGCCGCTGCCGGTGTCGCTGAAGGTCATCACCTCGACGGCGCCGGGGTCGCAGTCGCCGGCGCTGGCGTAGATCTGGGCCAGGTTGGCGGTGCCGGACGACTGGCCGTACTCGACGGTCACCTGCGCCACGACCCGGTCGATGTCCATGGCGATCCTGGTCTTCGGGGTGATGCAGTACGTGCCGGTGGCGGGATGGGTCACCGACGCCACCCCCCGCTTGCGCACGAGGACGCCGCCGGGCTCGATGGCGGCGGCCATGCGGATGCCGGGCGCGCTCGCCTGCACGACGCGCGCCTCCGACACCCCCTCGGGGTCGTTCGACCGTCCGGCCGCGACCGCGGCGCTGCCACCGGCCAGCAACAGGAAGAGGAGACCGAACAGGCCGACAAGGGTGCGCTTGGGCATGGGTGCTCTCCGAGGGACCGACGTTCGCCAACGGCACCCGGCGCCGCCTCGCTCCGGATCCCGCGTCGTCAGCCTTGCTGCTGCGGGGGTGGCTCGAGGTGGACCCTGCCCCTGCCCCTGCCCCTGCCCCTGCCGCTGCCCCTGCTCCTGCGACGCGCCGTTGGCGGCGTCGCTCCACCGAACCCGCCCCGCGACACCTGATCCCGGCTTCGGGGGACGACCCGACGCCGAGTAACCTCCACCGCCGAAGCCCCTCCATCCAGTTGACTGGTCACCATGGCGGACGCCAACTCCGGCACCCCACAACCGAGCGCGGGCGGCGCCGACGCCACGATCACCGCACCCGTCGACGCGCCCCTCCCCGAGGCGCCCACGACCGCTGCTGCGGACACCGGTGCCGACTGGCGGACCGCCGCCTTCGCCGCCGCCCCGGTGGGCATCGTCCTGTTCGACTTCACGGGCCGGGTCCTCGACGCCAACCCTGCCTTCGCCGAGCTGGTCGAGCGCCGCGCCAGCCAGGCGCGCGAGATGAACCTGCTCGACATCGTCGCCCCCAACTTCCTCCAAGCCACCAACGAGCGCCTCGCGGCTGCGGCGGCGGGCAGCTGCACCAGCCTGAGCCTCGAATTCCGGGTACAGGTCAGCGGAGGGCCGGTGCGCCACGTCGCCGGCGAGGCCTCGGTGCTGCCCGGGCGCGACGGGCGCCCCGTCGGCGCCATGGCCCACGTCCGCGACGTCACCGCCGAGCGCCGCGCCGCCGACAGCCTCCGGCGAGCCGACGAGCAGCTCGACGCCGTCTCCGCCGGCACCACTCTGGTGGCCTTCAGCTTCAGCCCCGAAGGCGCCGTGCGCACCTGGAGCCCGGCGGCGGCCCGCGCCTTCGGCTGGCCCGTGGCCAGCGTGCTGGGCCGGGCCGTCCCCCTCACCGACTACGTCGACCCGTGGGGCGGGCGCCGCGAGGGCTTCGGGGGCGACGAGGTCGCCACCGTCGACGCCACCGGCCATCGTCCCGACGGCTCGCTCTTCCGCTGTCGACTCAGCCTCGCCCCCCTGCTGGACGAGCACGGCCGCCGGGTGGCCACCGTCGCCATGATGAACGACACCGGCCGGCGCCTCCCCGTGGAGGCCACGCCGGCCCCGCAGGACCAGCCCTACCGGGTGCTCCTGCACAAGATGGCCGACACCGTCACCGTCCTCGACGCGGAGGGCAACCTCCTGTACAGCACCAGCGAGATGAAGGAGATCCTCGGCTACCCGGCCGAATTCTGGGACGAGCGCAGCGCCTTCGACCTCGCCCACCCCGAGGACCTCGACCAGGCCAACGCCCTCCTGCGGCGGGTCGTCGACACCCCCGGTCTCAGCCAGACCGGCGAGTTCCGGGCCCGGCGGGCCGACGGACGGTGGGAGGCCATCGAGTTCACCGGCATGAACCTGCTCGACGACGAAGAGGTCGGCGGCATCATCGTCACCACCCGCAGCATCTCCGACCGCCGCCCGGTCGGGCTCTCCTCGAGCGACCACGACGTGCTCGAGCTCGGGGCCCGCCTCGCCCACCAGGTGATGCACGACCCCCTCACCGGCCTGCCCAACCGGGCCCTGCTGGTCGACCGGATCGACCAGGCACTCGGTCGAGGTCCGTCCGCCCAGCAGCCCTCGGCCGCCGTGCTCCTCGTCGACCTCGACCGCTTCAAGGTCATCAACGACGGCCTCGGCCACCAGGCCGGGGACGAGCTGCTCGTCCGTGTGGCCGTCCGCCTCGAGCAGGCGCTCGCGGACGTCGGTGCCGTCGTCGGGCGCTTCGGCGGCGACCAGTTCGTGGTGGTCGTCGATCACCCCGACGGGTCGGCCGGCGCCCAGGCCATCGCCGCTCGCTTGCGAGCCGCCATGCGCGAGCCCTTCACCGTCGAGCGCGGCGAGGCCCTCCTCACCGCCAGCATCGGCATCGCCCTCGCCGGCCCCGGCGACGACAGCGACGCGCTCCTGCGCAACGCCGCCGCCGCCATGTACCGGGCCAAGGACCGGGGCCGTGACCGCGCCGTGGTGTTCGACGACGAGCTGCGGGTGCGCCTGCTCGACCGACTGCACTTCGAGAACGACCTGCGCCACGCCATCGACCACGGCGAGCTCACCCTCTCGTACCAGCCCACGGTGTCGCTCGAGAGCGGCCGGGTCATCGGCGTCGAGGCCCTCCTGCGCTGGACCCATCCCGAGCGCGGTGCCGTCGGCCCCGCCGAGTTCGTGCCCGTGGCCGAGGAGTCGGGCCTCATCG
Source organism: Acidimicrobiales bacterium (assembly GCA_016794585.1). Lineage (NCBI taxonomy): Bacteria > Bacillati > Actinomycetota > Acidimicrobiia > Acidimicrobiales > Acidimicrobiales bacterium. The sequence goes on along the minus strand of JAEUJM010000030.1, from coordinate 15,650 downwards.
TCCCCCTCGGGGCCTGGGTGCTCAACGAGGCCATCGGCCAGGCCGCCGACTGGCTGCGCGAGGTCCCCGGGCACCCCCACTTCCTGCTGTCGGTCAACCTCTCACCCCGCCAGCTCAACTCCCCCGACCTGGTCCCGCTGCTCCAGGGCCTGCTCGAGCGCCACCAGTGGCCCGCCGACTTCCTGGCCCTCGAGCTCACCGAGAACGTGCTCATGGACGACGTCGACACCTCCATGGAGGTGCTGCACGCCCTCAAGGGCCTCGGCGTGCGCCTGGCCATCGACGACTTCGGCACCGGGTACTCCTCGCTCAGCTACCTCGAGCGCTTCCCCTTCGACATCGTGAAGATCGACCAGTCCTTCGTGAACGGCCTGGGTTCGACCGGCGGCGGCCTCGCCATCACCGCCGCCGTGGTGCTCATGGCCCGCTCGCTCGGCCTCGTCACCGTGGCCGAAGGGGTCGAGACCAAGGGCCAGAGCGCCGTGCTCCAGAGCCTCGGCTGCGACTGGGGCCAGGGTTACCACTTCGCCCGCCCCCTGCCGGCGGCCGAGGCCGGCGCCCTCCTCCACGCCAACGTGTAGCCGCTCGGCCTACGAGAGCTGGAAGAGCAGGTCCTCGAGGAGCAGGGCCTCGTTGGGATTGCGGATCAGGGCCTCCGACGCCGCCTGGATCGCCGCGAGCTTGTCGAGCAGCTCCTCGGGGCGGCGGGCGGTGGCGAGCTCGTCGGTGTAGCGACGGGCCAAGGTGGCGAGGCCGAAGCGCAGCTCGTCCACCCGGGCACGCCGCGACTCGCGCTTGTGCTGCGCGGTGAGCTGGGTGGCGCCCGATCCGCGCTGGCCGTAGCGCTCGATGCGCTCGGCGAGCGCTTCCGCCTCCTTCGCGTGGCGGGCGTCGAGAGGCGCCTGGGCGCGATCGATGAGGGCGCGCAGCTCGCCGGCGAGGACCATCACCGCGCTGCCCGTGCCGTCGAGGCGATCCGGGACGGCCCGCCACGCGTCCCGGCGCGCGGCCAGCTCGGGGTCCGTGGCGAGCAGGCGGGCCCGGTCGAGGTCGCCACCGGCCGCCCGGGCGGCCTCCTCGGCCGCGGTCGTCGCCACCCCCTCCTCGACGAGGCGCTGGACGACCAGGTCCTCGGCCACCGGGTGGAAGTCGATGCGCACGGCCCGGGAGGCGATGGTGATCAGCTCGGGCGGCACGTCGTCGGCGAGGATGACGAACACCGTCGAGGGCGGCGGCTCCTCGATGATCTTCAGGAGCTTCGGCGCCTGGGTGCTGACCTTGTGCAGCTCACACAGCACGAGGACCTTCCGATCACCCTCCACGGGGGCGCGCACCGCGGTGCGCATGATCTCGGCGGCCTCCTCCTCACGGAGCGACGCCCCCTCGGGCACGAAGACGGTCAGGTCGGGGTGCGCCTCGGCCAGGGCGAGGGCCCGGTGGCGCTCGGCATCCTCGGCGGTGGTGCCGTCGGCCAACAGCTCGGCGGCGAAGGCGCGGGCCGCGGCCCGGCGGCCGCTGCCGGACGGACCCACGAACAGGTAGGCGTGCACCGGCGTGGCCACCGAGGAACGGAGCTGGGCGACGGCGCGATCCTGCCCCAGGACGTCCGCCCACCCGCCGGCGCTGACCACCTCCCCCGCGCTCACGAGCCCTCACCCAGCTGGTGCGAGTTGCTCCTGGTCAACGGTCCACCACCGGCACGTGGGGGGCCACCGCCGCCCAGACCCGCTCGGCGACGTCGTCGACCGAGCCGGTGCCGTCGAGCACCACCCATCGCTCGGGGTCGGCGGCAGCCAGGGCCCGGAAGCCCGCCACCACCCGGCCGTGGAAGCCGTCGCCGACGCCCTCCATGCGGTCCCGTTCGGCGCCGAGTCGTTCGTCGGCGACGGCCTCGGGCACGTCGAGCAGCACCACGAGGTCGGGCCAGACGCCGTCGGTGGCCCAGCGCGAGAGGTGCTCGACCTCGTCGAGCGGGAGGCCACGGCCGTAGCTCTGGTAGGCCAGCGACGAGCCGGCGAAGCGATCGGTGACGACGACCCGGCCGGCGTCGAGCGCGGGGCGGATCACCTCGGCGACGTGCTGGGCCCGGTCGGCGGCCATGAGCAGCGCCTCCGCCCGGTCGGCCAGCTCCTCGTTGGCCGGGTCGAGCACGAGGCCGCGGATGCGACTGCCGATGGCCGTGCCCCCGGGCTCGCGGGTGAGCACCGCGCTCAGACGTTCGGCCAGCCGGGACGCCTGGGTGGACTTCCCCGTGCCCTCACCCCCCTCGAAGGCGATCAGCACGCCGAACGACTCCGCTGACCCCTCGTTCCCGAGGCAATGCCCCCCGGCGCATCTCGAAGGACAGGCCGGGGGCTCTTGCCTCGAGTTGGCACGTCGGAAGGCGCGGTGGCCACGTCAGTCGGCGGACTTGGTGGCCGCCGGCGCCTTCTTGGCCGGCGCCTTCTTGGCCGTGGCCTTCTTCTTGGTGGCCTTCTTCTTGGCCGTCGTCTTCTTCTTCGCCGCCTTCTTCTTCTTGGCGGGCCCACGCGCCCGGCGGTCGGCCAACAGCTCGCTGGCCCGCTCGATGGTGATCTCCTCGACGGAGTCGCCCTTGCGGAGCGACGCGTTGGACTCGCCGTCGGTGACGTAGGGGCCGAAGCGACCGTCCTTCACCACGACGGGTAGGTCGGTGGACGGGTCCACACCCAGCTCGCGCAGCGGCGCCGCGGGGGCGGCCTGGCCGCGCCGGCGCTTGGGCTCGGCCAGGATCTTGAGGCACTCCTCGAGGCCGATGGTGAAGAGCTGGCGCTCGTCGGTGAGGCTGCGGCTGTCCGTGCCCTTCTTGAGGTAGGGCCCGTAGCGGCCGTTCTGCACGGTGATCTCGGCGCCGTCGGCGGGGTCGGTGCCCACCACCCTCGGCAGGCTCAGCAGCTTCAGGGCCTCCTCGACGTCGATGGTGTCGAGGCTCATGTCCTTGAACAGCGACGCCGTCTTGGGCTTGGGCTCGCCGTCCTCCAGCTCGCCCAGCTGGACGTAGGGGCCGAAGCGACCGGCCTTGGCGAAGATGGTGAGGCCCGTCTCCGGGTCGGTGCCGATCTCGCGGTCGCCGCTCGGCGCCTCGAGCAGCTCGGTGGCGCGCTCGACGGTGAGCTCGTCGGGGACGATGTCGTCGGGCAACGACACCGTGTCTTCCTTCGCGGGCTGGCCGTCCTCGCCGGTGGTGCCCGGGGTGGGGATGCGGGCCAGGTAGGCGCCGAACTTGCCCGCCCGGGCGACGATGGTACGGCCCTCGTCGTCCACGCCCACGGGGATGGAGCTGACCGCCCGTGGATCGATGGCGCCGAGGTCCGACACCATGTCCTTCAGGCCGACATGGCCGTTCCCGAAATAGAAGCGGCTCAGCCACGGGATGGCCTCGGCCGTGCCGCCGGCGATGTCGTCGAGGTCGTCCTCCATGCGGGCCGTGAAGGCGTAGTCCACGAGATCGGGGAAGTGGGTCTCGAGCAGGTTGATGACCGCGAAGGCGGTGAAGGAGGGCACGAGCGCCGACCCCTTCTTCCACACGTACTCGCGGTCGATGATGGTGCCGATGGTGGCCGCGTAGGTGGAGGGGCGGCCGACGCCGATCTCCTCGAGCTTGGCCACCAGCGAGGCCTCGGTGTAGCGCGACGGCGGCTTGGTCTCGTGGCCCTTGGGCTCGAGGCGCTCGGCGGTGAGGCGCCCGCCCTCGGTCAGCGGCGGGAGGATCCGCTCCTGCTCGTCCTGCTCGCCCTCGGGCTCGTCCCGGCCCTCCTGGTAGGCCCGCAGGTACCCGGGGAAGGTGATGGTGCGGCCCGACGCCGCGAACTCGGCGTCCTTGCCCTTGGCCGACGCCGCCCCCAGGCGGACCGACACGGTCTCACCGCGTGCGTCGTTCATCTGCGAGGCGACCGTTCGGGCCCAGATCAGCTCGTAGAGGCGGAAGCTGTCGTTGTCGAGCTCGCTGCGGAGCTGGTCGGGGGTGCGGAACGAGTCGCCCGCCGGGCGGATGGCCTCGTGGGCCTCCTGGGCGTTCTTCACCTTTCGGGTGTAGATGCGGGGGGCGTCAGGCAGGTACTCGCGGCCGTAGCGCTCGAGGATCTGGCTGCGAGCGGCGCTGAGCGCGGCGTCGGACAGCGTGGTGCTGTCGGTGCGCATGTAGGTGATGTGGCCGTTCTCGTAGAGGCGCTGGGCGATGGCCATCGTCCGCGACGACGAGTAGCGCAGCTTGCGGCCTGCCTCCTGCTGGAGGGTCGACGTGATGAACGGCGCCTTCGGCTTGCTCGTGTAGGGCTTCGCCTCGACCGAGCGGACGGCGAAGGAGGCGCCGGCCAGATCCGTGGCCAGTTCGGTGGCGCCGGCCTCGTCGAGCACCACGACGGTCTGGTTCTTCAGGGCGCCGACGTCGTCGAAGTCCTTGCCGGTCGCCACCCGGGCACCGTCGACCTGTACGAGGGTGGCGCCGAACTCGTCGAGCGCACCCTCCGGCGAGAACGTGCCCTCGATGTCCCAGTAACCCGCGGCCCGGAACGCCATGCGCTCGCGCTCGCGCTGCACGACGAGGCGGGTCGCCGCGCTCTGCACCCGGCCGGCGGAGAGACCCTGACGGATCATCTTCCACAGGACCGGCGAGACCTCGTAGCCGTAGAGGCGGTCGAGGATGCGGCGCGTCTCCTGGGCGTCGACCAGGCGGCGGTCGAGCTCGCGGGGCTCGTCGATGGCCCGCTGGATGGCCTCGGGGGTGATCTCGTGGAACACCATCCGATGGACGGGCACCCGCGGGTTGAGCAGCTCGAGCAGGTGCCAGGCGATGGCCTCGCCCTCGCGGTCCTCATCGGTCGCGAGGTAGAGCTCGTCAGCCTCCTTCAGGGCCCGCTTCAGATCCCGGACCACGTCCTTCTTCCCGGGGGACACCACGTAGAGCGGCTTGAAGTCGTTGTCGACGTCGACGCCGAGCCGCGCCCAGGCCTCGCCCTTGAAGATCTCGGGCACGTCGGCGGCCTTCTGGGGCAGGTCGCGCACGTGGCCCACCGACGACTCGACGAGGAAATCGTCGCCGAGGTAGCCCGCGATGGTGCGCGCTTTGGCCGGGCTCTCGACGATGACGAGACGGGTGGTCACGAGCGCAAGGTAAGAACGCCTTCCCTGCCGGTGTCAACACCGACTCGACGGCGACCCCCTCGCGGCGACCCTAGATTGCGGCCATGGACTTCGCCCTCAGCCCCACTGCGCAGGCCCTCCAGGAGAAGCTCCTGGCCTTCATGGACGACCACGTCTACCCGGCCGAGACGGTGTGGGAAGAGCAGATGGCGGCGTCGGGTGACCCCCACTTCCACGCCCCGATCATCGAGGACCTCAAGCGGGAGGCGCGCGCCCAGGGTCTCTGGAACCTCTTCCTCCCCCACAAGACCCAGTGGACCGACGGCCTCTCCAACGTCGACTACGCGCCGCTGTGCGAGATCCTCGGCCGCAGCCCCATCGCCTCCGAGGCCCTCAACTGCTCGGCGCCCGACACCGGCAACATGGAGATCCTCACCATGTTCGGCACGGAGGAGCAGAAGGAGCGGTGGCTGCTGCCGCTCCTCGAGGGCGAGATCCGCTCCTGTTACGCCATGACCGAGCCGGCGGTGGCCAGCTCGGACGCCACCAACATCTCGTGCCGCATCGAACGCGACGGCGACGACTACGTCATCAACGGGCGCAAGTGGTGGATCTCGGGCGCCGCCTCGAAGCGCTGCAAGATCGCCATCCTCATGGGCAAGACCGACCCCGACGCCTCCCGCCACACCCAGCAGTCGATGGTGCTCGTCCCCCTCGACACCCCTGGCGTGACCATCGTCCGGGACCTCCCGGTGTTCGGGTACAACGACGTCGAAGGCCACTGCGAGATCCTCTTCGAGGACGTGCGCGTGCCGGTCACCAACCTGCTGGGCGACGAAGGCAGCGGTTTCGCCCTCGCCCAGGCCCGCCTCGGCCCCGGCCGCATCCACCACTGCATGCGCGCCATCGGCGTGGCCGAGCGGGCCCTCGAGGCCATGTGCCGGCGGGTGCAGGGCCGGGTGGCGTTCGGCAAGACCCTCGCCGAGCAGGGCGTCATCCAGGAGTGGATCGCCGACTCGCGCATCGAGATCGAACAGGCCCGCCTGCTCACCATGAAGACGGCGTGGCTCATGGACACCGTGGGCAACAAGGGCGCCCGCATCGAGATCTCCGCCATCAAGGTGGCGGTGCCCGACATGGCCATCAAGGTGGTCGACCGCTCCATCCAGGCGCACGGGGCGGCAGGCCTCAGCGCGGACTTCCCCATGGCGAAGATGTACTCGTACGTGCGCATGCTCCGGTTCGCGGATGGCCCCGACGAAGTGCACCGCATGACCATCGCCCGCCGAGAGCTTCGCGGGTACGAGTCCGCCTGAGTCGGGCCTGCGGAGCGGCGGGTCCTGTCCCCGCTCCGGTATCCGACTGCGCCGCCGGAAAGGCATGGCGGCGCATCCGGACCCTCCGGAGCGGCGCCACCCGCCGCTCCTCCGGCCCGAGCCGGACTCCGCCGGCGGCGCTCACGGCAGACCCCCAGGCCAGCTCCCGATGGGTGCCGCCCCCTCATGCCTGGCGGTGCTCACGCCGGCCGACCCTTCACGCGACCTGCTTCGCCACCCCTCTGCCTCCGGGCCGCGTTCCGGCCGGAGCGCCGATTCTTTGGACCGATTGCCGCGCCTGGCGCGGTGAACGGTCCAAAGAAGGGTTCAGCCGCTCGGTGTGAGGGATGTCTCGCGACATCCGCCAGCGGCGGCTCAGGGTGGAACGCTGCTCGTAGCCTTCCCTAAGTGGACGCGGTGGCGAAGGTGGGGGTGTTGCATGACGCGTATCGGGCGTTCAACCAGCGGCGGGTGGACGATCTGCTGGCGATGCTGGTCGCCGACGTGGAGTGGCCCGACGTCGCCGGCGGGAGGGTGCTGCGCTCGCACGACGAGGTGCGCGCCTACTGGCTGGCGCAGTTCGAGGCGGCCAGTCCGGTCGTCGAGCCCACGGACTTCGTCGCCGCCGGCGACGACCTCGTCGCCGTCGTGCGCCAGCAGGTCTTCGACCACGCCGGCACCCCGCTCACCGACGTCGTCACCGTGTTCCACCGCTACTCGTTCCGCGAGGACAAGGTCGCTGCGATGACGGTCCACGCCGACCGGGCGGCGGCGCTCGCCTGAGTAATCCGATCACCTCCTGAACCTTCCGGGGCCGTCGTGCGGTTGACTCTGCGTCACATCGGCGGGGAGGAACTCGATCAGCGTGGAGGAGGTGGATCAGGAGTTGGCCGCGTTCTGTCGGACCGAGCACCCGCGCCTGGTCGCTCTGCTCACGTTGCAGACCGGCGAGAGACCTGTCGCTGAGGAACTGGCCCAGGATGCCTTGGTGCGCGTGCACGAGCACTGGCACCGGGTGCGGGCCATGGAGAACCCTGCCGGTTGGGCCTACACCGTCGCCCTCAATCTCTCCCGATCGTGGTGGCGACGGCGCCATGCCGAGCGACGGGCTGTCGCCCGGCTCGGGCCTCGACAGGACAACACGACCGATGACCCAGACGACGCCCTGATGCTCCGCCGCGCCCTGGGCGACCTGCCGGTCCGCCAGCGCACCGCCGTACTCCTGCGTTACTTCGCCGACCTGTCCATCGCCGACACCGCCATGCACATGCGCTGCGCCGAGGGCACCGTGAAGTCCCTTACCTCCCAGGGAGTGGCGGCGCTTCGGTCGCAGCTCGGCGAGCAAGCGCCCGACATCGACGAGGAGGGCGACGATGCCTGAGGGCCTGGACCGCTTCGCCTCGACCGCCCTGCGCGACCTCGTCCCGGTCGACGTGGCGTCGCTCGCCCACCGGGCCCGCCGCCGGCGCCGGTCGCGTCGTGGCGCCCTCGTCGCCAGCATCGCAGCCGTGCTCGTCGTGCCCGTGGCGCTCGTCGTCCTCCCCGACCGCGGCGAGCAGTCCCAGGAGGTCATCACCGGCCCCGACAACCCCGCCGGCTACATCCTCACGGGCGACCCCGTCGGCACCTGGACCCAGGCCGCCGACCCGCCGTTCAGTCCCCGAGCCGAGGCATTCTCAGCAACGCTGAACGACGGACGGGTACTCGTCTGGGGCGGCGTGGACGACGAATCGGGAGGTCACAGCGAGGTGCAACCTGGAGGCCTCGCTGATGGCGGCATCTACGACCCGGATGCCGACGCTTGGATCGTGATTCCTGCTCCACCGGAGGGCACCGGGTACGCCTCGGCGCTCCTCGAGGACGATCGGCTGCTGGTGCTCGGCCGCGACGACCAGGTGAGCCGTGCTGCCGTCTACGACGTCGCCACGAACACCTGGACCGTCGCACCGGAGCGTCCCTTCACCGGCATGGAGGGCACCGTCGGCTGGAACGGCGAGACAGTCGTGGCGATCGCCACGGGTCGGTTCACAGCGGCGGACGGGGCGCCGGCACCGGAACTGACCACCACTCGGTGGACGCTCGGCGAGAATCGGTGGCAGCCCGGCGTCCCGTTCCCGCTCACGCCGAGGAGCTTGGCCGGATCGGACGCGAACGGTGATCTCGTCGCGATCTGGGGTGGCACGTCGACGACGTTGTCCGAAGACCTGCCGCTCCCAGACCTCGGCAACGACGAGGGTCTCCTCGGCGATGGGGCGATCTACGACATCGCAACGGACACCTGGGCGACGTTGCCCGCAGCGCCGATCGAGCCCGCAACGGACCCGGCGCTGCTGTGGGAAGACGGGCGCCTGCTGGTCGGTGGAGGCAATGACGGGCGCAGTGACCACGAGTGGACCGCCTCCCACCGGCGGACCCCCGCGCGCTTCGACCCGGCGACCGGGGATTGGCAGGTGCTTCCGCCTGGACCGAGGATCTCCTTTGACGGCGTGGTCCCCGCCAACTCCCCGACGGGACCGTCGATCCAGTACGACTTCGGACCACCCACCTTCGTGGTCGCCGCCGACAGCGGCGGGGCGCGCGGCCTCCACACCTGGTTCCTCCACGACGACGAGTGGGAGCAGGCGCCGTACGTCAGCATCCACGGCGATCACGATGGGCTCCTGGTCTCCTCGACGGACTGGGACAGCGGCAATCCAGAGGAGTACCCATTCGACCTCGCTGTGCGGTTGGGGCCGGGACGCTGGCGTCCAGCAATTGCGGCGCCGTTCACCAACCGCTCCGGATCCAGTGTCCGCGCCATCGGCGACCGCATCCTGCTCATCGGTGGCTACGAGACCTCGGCGATGGTGCCCGCCGCGGACGCCTGGATCTTCGACCCCGCCGGCTGAGTGCGCTTGCGTGTTGGTCGACTGAACCGCCGACGGCCTGGCGCAGGCGATGGCGGCGCTGTGCGTTGGACACCGATGATCCGCTCCGGCGACGCGGACGCGTCCTCTCTCGGCCGAGCCGGACCAAGGGGATCCTCCAGATCCCCCTGCCGGCACTGCACGCCGCCGCCGGCGGCCGGGTCAGGGGGTCAGGGGGAGCTCGTGGGTGACGGGGGCGCCGGCGAGGGTGCCCTCGAGGGTGAGGGTGCCGCCGAAGGGTGCGGTCGCGAAGACCAGGAGGGCGCGGTTGGTGGCCCCTGCTCCCACGACGAGGCCGCGGCCCTCGTCCGGTGAGCTGGTGACCGTCGCTCCGTCGGGGGCCTGGTAGGAGGCGCCGCGGAGGCGGTAGGGGCTGTCGGCGCCGTTGTCGATCTCGAGGATCACCACCGGACTGTCGTTGGTCACGAGCTCGAAGGCGGAGACGACGCTGATGGTCACGCCGTCGACGGTGTCGGAGGCGCCGCCGACCAGCAGGCGGTCGTCGAGGGCCACGCCGTTGATGGTGAAGTCGACGAGCAGACCGTCCTCGTCGAGGGTGAAGTCGGCCCAGGTGGTGTCGACGGTGGCTCCTCCGGAGCCCACGAGCGTGGCGATGACCGTGTCGCCCTCCACCCGCACCGCTCCGCCGCTGGCGGGCTCGCCGGCAGCCGCCTGCAGCTCGGCCAGTGCCGCCGTGTGCACGGCGTAGCGCTCGGCCACCGAGCCGGGGGCCGAGCGCTCGGTCATGGCGTCGAGGTCCGGGCCGTCGTCGGCGGTCAGCGCCTGGAGGTACTGCTCGGCGACGTCCACCGCCGCCGGGTCGACCGTCGTCGGCGACGCCGCGGTCGTCGTGGTCGCGCCCGCAGCCTCGTCCTCACCGTCGCCGCCGCCTCCGCAGCCGCCGGCGATCAATGCCAACCCGACCACGGCCCCCGTCACTGCTGCCCACCTGCGCATGGACCATCCTCGCACCTAGCCGCCGGGCGGGAGGGCGCCGAGGTTCCGGGAACCCTCACGCCGCCGGCGGCGGCTCCACGCTTCCCAGAGCCGACGCCGACCCTTCGGTTCGCCGGACCCGCGTTCTCGGAACCCTCACCCCGCTAGCGGCGGCTCCACGCTTCCCGGAACCGACGCCGACCCGTCGGTTCAGCCCGCCTCGTCGCCGCCCTTCGCCGCGAGCTTGCGGGGGTAGTGGGAGTGGCTCGCGGTGCTGAGGATGAGGAAGCCGATGAACGCGGCCAGGGCGCTGGCCAGGAGGATGGCGAGCTTGGCGTCCGCCTTCAGGAGAGGGTCCTCGAAGGCGAGATCGGTGATGAAGAGCGAGACGCTGAAGCCGATGCCGGCCACGGCCGCGATGCCGATGACCTGCGACCAGCGCACCCCATCGGGCAGGTCGACCCCGGGCAGGCGGGTGGCCAGCCAGGCGAACGAGGTGATGCCGACGAGCTTGCCGACGACGAGGCCGGCGACGATCCCGACCAGGACGGGCGAGACGTCCTTCAGCGGGTCGGCCGTGAGGGGCACGCCGGCGTTGGCGAGGGCGAAGATCGGGATGATGACGAAGCTGGTCCATGGGTGCAACGCGAACTCGATGCGCTCGGCGGGCGAGACCGACTCCTTGATCAGGCGGGCGGTGCGATGCACGTCCTCTGCCTTGATGTCGTCGAGGCCCTCGAGCCGATCGACGATGGCCTCCGCCTCGAGCTCCTTCTGGAAGGGCTTCGCCGGGGTCAGGAGGCCGAGGATGACGCCGGCGATGGTGGCGTGCACCCCCGACTCGAACATCGAGAGCCAGAGGGCGAAGCCCAGGGCGACGTAGACCGGCAGGTAGCGCACGTTCGCCCGTCGCAGCACCACGACGGCCACCGAGACGACGACGGCATCGATGAGCCACCCGAAGCGCACCGAGTCGGTGTAGAAGACGGCGATCACGACGATGGCGCCGATGTCGTCGACGATGGCGAGCGTCAACAGGAACACCTTCAGGCGGGGTGGGACCCGGCTGCCGAACACCGCCACCAGCGCGAGCGCGAAGGCGATGTCGGTGGCCATGGGGATCCCCCACCCGTCGACCCCGGCCCCACCGGCGTTCACGGCGAGGAAGATCACCGCCGGCACGATCATGCCGCCGAGGGCGGCGATGCCGGGCAGCACCGCCGCCGATCGCTCGCGCAGCTCGCCGGCCACGAGCTCGCGCTTGATCTCGAGGCCGACCACGAAGAAGAAGATGGCCATCAGGCCGTCGTTGACCCAGTGGACGAGGTCCTCGCTGATGCGGAAGTCGCCGAAGGCGACCGTGACCTCGGTGTGCCAGAAGTCGACGTAGGACTGGTCCCACGGTGAGTTGGCCCACACGAGGGCGGCAACGGTGGCGGCGAGCAGGAAGACGCCACCGGCGGCCTCGACCTCGAGGAACGACGCCAACGGCCGTCCGAGCGCCCGCGCCAAGGGGCGGTCGGACTCCAGCCACGTGGCTCGAAAAGGGGTGGTCTCGTCGGACACGTCGGCTCCTGGGTCGCGGGAAACAGCTGCCGACCAGGCTTCCCGGCGCTCCCGGGGCCCACGTTAGAGGACGCCCGCGAGCCGCCCCGCCCCGATCCTGTGACGCGCACCCGCCCCACCGACCGTTCCGGTACACGGCTGGCTACGCCACCGTCGCCGACGAGCTACCAGAACGCAGGGGCGGGATGGGGTGGGCGCCGGGCCGGGGCGCCGGGGGGCCAGGGCTCAGGCGGCGGACGGGGTGAAGCAGGTGCGCAGGAAGCGGGTGATCGGCGGGGTCATCACCCGGTCGCCGGCGGCGCCGATGCGCGAGCTGACCTGGCCGTGGGTCAGCGAGCGGGCGTCGACGGCGACGGTCTCGCCGCCGGCCTGGCGCGTGGCCCGCAGGTAGTCGAGCGCGATGTCCTGGCGGCGGGGGGTCCCCCGGTGGACCGAGAGGGTGTCGGGCGGGGGCGCCGCCTCGCCCGATCGCAGCAGCAACGTGGCCGAGGTCTCCGTCAGGTAGTCCGGGTTGTTGCCGAGGGCGTCGAGCCACTGCCTGCCCTCGACCTTCGAGGCCCGGGGCTTGTCGAAGCCGGCGGTGTCGAGCGGGGCGAGGCAGTCGATCAGGCCGGCCGAGGCCCCCTGCCCGGCGAGGTAGGTCGGCTCGGCGGCCACGTTGGCCACGATGTCGGCGCCGGCGGAGTGCCCGAGAAGGGCGAGGCGGCCGGCGTCGCCGCCGTAGTCGGCGATGTTGTCCTCGATCCAGGCCAGGGCGGCGGCCACGTCGTCGTAGTGGTCCGGGAAGTGGGCCGACGAGGGGTCGCCCTCCGTGGTCAGCCGGTAGTTCACGCTGACGAGGATCCAGCCCTTGCGGTTGAACAGCGCCACCTTGTCCCGCATGCCGTTGGCCTTGTCGCCGTGGTGGTACCCACCGCCGTGGACCCACACGACGACGGGTGTGTCACAGGCGCCGGCCGGGGCGTGGACGTCGAGGCTCGTGGCGTTCCGCGGGACGCCCGGGAGGCGCCGGTAGGCCACCGTCGTCGGGAGCCCGGCCCGGGCGCAGCCCTCGGTGACCGCCGCCCCGCCGGCGGCCGTCGCCGGCACGGAGGCCGACGTCGAGGTGGCCGAGGGCGCCGAGGCCGACGCCGGCCCGGTGGAGGCGCAGGCCACGGTGAGGGCCAAGGCGGTGCCGATCAGGAGGAGGTGCGCTCGTCGCATGGCCCGCATCGTCCCCCGCCACCTTGATCGCCCCTGAAGATCCACCTGAGAATCGTCGAAGAACGCCCCACCCACCCCGTTCCGGTACCCCGCCGGCAACACCGGTGTTGCCGGCGAGGTACCGGAACGAGCGGTGGCGGTCACCGGGGCTTGGTGGAGTAGACCACGAGGCGGACCGCGGTGCCCTCCGGTGACACCCGGAACTCGGTCTCGTCGGCCACCTCGCGCATCAAGGTGATGCCCAGGCCCCGCTCGTGGTCCAGCCGGGCGGGGTCGGTGACCGCCGGGAGGTCGCCCAGATCGGCCAGGTCGAAGCCTCCGCCCTGGTCCTCCACCTCGACCTCGACGCGGTCCTCGGCCAGGTCGCAGCGCAGCAGGATGCGCTTGTCCTCGTCGCCCGCCGAGGCGTGGGCCTCGATGGCGTTCGTGCACGCCTCGGACACCACGAGGCGCAGGTCGTTGATGCGCTCGTCGGGGAAGGTGGGCTCGATCGAGGCGGCGGTGGTGACCACCATGCGCGCCACCTCGAGGAAGTCGGGCCGGGCCGGGATCTCGAGCTCGACGACCTGGCCCATCGTGCTAGGCCGCGCCGCCCGGGACGCCCGTGCTGTCCGCGCCCTCGCCGAGGGCCTCGCCCGCCGTCGCGTCATCGACGCTGGTCCGCAGGTCGAACACCCGGTCGAGGCCGGTGAGGGTGAACAGGTCGAGGATGCGGGGCGTGCTGCAGACGAGCCGGAGGGCGCCGCCGACCGTGTTGATGCGGCGCAGCACCCCGATGAGCACACCGAGGCCCGTCGAGTCGAGGAAGTCGACCGCCTCGAGGTCGAGGACCATCCGGTGATGGCCGTCGGCGACGAGGGCGATGGCTTCCTTGCGCAGTCGGGGCGCGGTGGCGACGTCGATCTCCCCCGCCACCGCGACGACGGTCCAGGCGCCCACCGGCGCGACGTTCACCTCGAATTGCACGCCGGCTCTCCTCGCTCGCCGTCGCTGCTCCGACCGGGGTGAGCCCGCATCGGTTACCGCCGGCGTCAGCCCCGGCGGCACCCCGACCTCACGTTCTGTCACGGTACCGGCCACAAGGGGCGCGGCACCCCATCGGCGGGGGGTCGACCGCCCTGGCGACACCCCTGTAATTACGCCGGCGGGATCCGTAGCATGGCGTGGAGATGGCGTTGCTCGCCCCCACCACCCTCCCCTCGCTCGACGAGGTGCTCGCCGGCCTGGCCGGCGGTGCGCCGTCGGGACCGGGGGGCGACCGGCTCGTCCACCTCGAGCGCCTGCCCGCCCGCGACGCCCGGACGGCCGAGCTGTCCCGCCCGCTCCCCCCGGCGGTGCGGGAGTGCCTCGGGGTCGACACCTTCTGGTCACACCAGGCCCAGGCCATCGACCTCGCCCGCTCAGGCCGGTCGGTGGCGGTGGCCACCGGCACGGCCTCGGGCAAGTCGCTCTGCTATCAGGCGCCCATCGCAGAGTCGGCCGCTCGCCCGGTGCGTTCGGGGACATCGCTGCTCATCTTCCCCACGAAGGCGCTGGCACAGGACCAGCTCCGCAGCCTGACCGACCTCGAGGTGCCCGGGCTCGTCGCCGGCACCTACGACGGCGACTGCTCACCCGAGGAGCGGACGTGGGTCCGGGGCAAGGCCAACGTGGTGCTCACCAACCCCGAGATGCTCCACAGCGGGATCCTGCCCCACCACGGCAAGTGGGACACCTACCTCCTGCGACTCGACTACGTGGTCATCGACGAGCTCCACACGCTGCGGGGCATCTTCGGTACCCACGTGGCCCACCTGCTGCGCCGGCTCCGCCGCCTCTGCGCCCACTACGGCTCGCACCCCACCTTCATCTTCTCGTCGGCCACCATCGGCCAGCCCGGCCGCCTGGCCTCGCAGCTCTGCGGGCTGGACGTCGCGGAGGTCACCGACGACGGCTCCCCGCGGGGCGAGCGCCTCTTCGCCCTCTGGAACCCACCCCTCGAGGACGACGTGGACGTCGACCTGCGCCCGGTTCCCGACGCCACCTCGGTCCCCGGCGACGCTGCCCCCCACGCCGCCGTCGACGACCCCGACCACCGCGACGACATCGCCATCGACGAGCGGGGCGCCGACGAGCTCGCCGTCGCGGCCGGCACCGGCGACGGGCCCCGGGTGTCGTCCAACCGCGAGAGCGCCGCCATCGCCGCCGAGCTCATCCTGCACGGCCGGCGCACCATCGCCTTCTGCCGCAGCCGCAAGGGCACCGAGATCGTGGCGGCCGACGTGCGGCGCCGGCTGCCCGACGCCTTGGCCGAGGCCGTGTCCGCCTATCGGGGCGGCTACCTCACCGTCGAGCGGCGGGCCATCGAGGACGAGCTGTTCTCCGGCCGGCTGCGTGGCGTGGTGGCGACCACCGCGCTCGAGCTCGGGGTCGACATCGGGGGCCTCGACGCCTGCGTGCTCAACGGCTTCCCCGGCACCATCGCCTCGCTGTGGCAGCAGGCGGGCCGGGCGGGGCGTGAGGCCCAGCAGTCGCTGGCGGTGCTGGTCGCCGGCCAGGACCAGCTCGACCAGTGGCTCATGGCCCACCCCCGAGAGGTGTTCACCCGCCCGCCCGAGCCCGCGGTCATCAACCCCACCAACCC
>JAEUJM010000029.1 GCA_016794585.1 Acidimicrobiales bacterium | reverse complement strand
CTGTCGGTCGACCAGCAGCAGGAGTCGTTCTGGATCTCGCTGGCCGCCAGCCTGCTCCCCATCCTCTTGCTCGTCGGTGTGTTCGTGTTCGTCATGTCGCAGATGCAGGGTGGCGGCGGGCGGGTCATGAAGTTCGGGAAGGCCAAGACCAAGAAGGTCGACAGCGACCAGCCCAGTGTCACCTTCGCCGACGTGGCCGGTGCCGACGAGGCCGTCGAGGAGCTCCAGGAGATCAAGGACTTCCTCAAGTCGCCGGCCAAGTTCCAGGCCCTCGGCGCCAAGATCCCCAAGGGCGTGCTGCTCTTCGGGCCGCCGGGCACCGGCAAGACCCTCCTGGCCCGTGCCGTCGCGGGTGAGGCCGACGCCCCGTTCTTCTCGATCTCCGGGTCGGACTTCGTGGAGATGTTCGTGGGCGTGGGCGCCAGCCGCGTGCGAGACCTCTTCGAGCAGGCCAAGGCGTCCGCCCCCGCCATCATCTTCGTGGACGAGATCGACGCCGTCGGCCGCCACCGCGGCGCCGGCCTGGGTGGCGGGCACGACGAGCGCGAGCAGACCCTCAACCAGCTCCTGGTCGAGATGGACGGCTTCGACGTGTCCGGCGGCGTGATCCTGATCGCGGCGACCAACCGCCCGGACATCCTCGATCCCGCCCTGCTGCGCCCGGGCCGCTTCGACCGCCAGATCGTGGTCGACCGGCCCGACCTCCAGGGCCGCCGCGCCATCCTCAACGTCCACGCCAAGGGCAAGCCGCTCGACCACGACGTCGACCTCGACGTGGTGGCCCGCCGCACCCCGGGCTTCACCGGGGCGGACCTCGCCAACCTCATGAACGAGGCCGCGCTCCTCTCGGCCCGTCGTGGTGGGCAGCACATCGACATGCGGGTCCTCAGCGACGCCATGGACCGGGTCATCGCCGGCGCCGAGCGCAAGCACCGGGTGATGTCCGACAAGGAGAAGCAGGTCATCGCCTACCACGAGAGCGGTCACGCGCTGGTCGGCCACCTGCTCCCCAACACCGATCCCATCCACAAGGTGTCGATCATCGCCCGCGGTCGGGCCCTGGGCTGGACGCTGGCCCTCCCCACCGAGGACAAGTACCTCAACACCCGCTCCGAGCTCCGGGACCAGCTGGCCATGCTGCTCGGGGGACGCACCGCCGAGGAGCTGATCTTCGGTGACCCCACCACCGGCGCGTCCGACGACATCGACCGGGCCACCCAGATCGCGATGGCGATGGTCACCGAGTACGGCATGAGCGAGACCCTCGGCCCCCGACGACTCGGTCACAAGTCGGGCGAGGTGTTCCTCGGCAAGGAGATGGGCCACGAGCCCAACTACTCCGACCAGGTGGCCAGCGACATCGACGAAGAGGTGCGGCGCCTCATCGACGAGGCCCACGACGAGGCTGCCGAGATCCTGACCCTGCACCGGGCGACCCTCGACCGCATGGCCGAGTCGCTCATGGAGCACGAGACCCTGGACGAGGACATGTTGAACGAGCTCTTCGCCGACCTGGACACCTGGGACGGCAGCGAAGGCGGGACCGCAGTCGCGTCACCCACGGCGGCCGAGGGCCCCGAGCGGGTCCGGGCCACCAACCTCGACCACGGCGACGCCAAGTCCCGCCGGTGGTGGCGGCCGTGAGCGACGAGGGCGGCACGGGCGGGTCGGGCGGCGCGGTGGAGGGCAACGGCCTGCCTCCGGTGGACGTGGACCGCATCGCCGCGGCGGTGCGTGAGATCCTGCTGGCCATCGGCGAGGACCCCGACCGCGACGGCCTCCAGGAGACGCCGGCCCGGGTGGCCAAGATGTACCGCGAGATCTTCTCCGGCCTGCGCGAGTCGGCCGACCACCACCTCCAGGTCACCTTCGAGGCCGACCACGACGAGATGGTGATGGTGCGCGACATCCCCATGTACTCGTGCTGCGAGCACCACCTCGTGCCCTTCCTGGGCAAGGCCCACGTGGCGTACATCCCGGGCAACGACGGCCGCATCACGGGCCTGTCCAAGCTCGCCCGCCTGGTGGACGCCTACGCCAAGCGCCCGCAGGTCCAGGAGCGCCTCACCAGCCAGATCGCCGACGAGATCGAGCGGACCCTCGAGCCCAAGGGCGTGCTGGTGGTCATCGAGGCCGAGCACCTGTGCATGTCCATGCGGGGCGTGCGCAAGCCGGGGGCCAGCACCGTCACCTCGGCGGTGCGGGGCCTGTTCCGCGACAACGTCGCGACCCGCGCCGAGGCCATGCGCTTCCTAGGGGCCTGAGAGGGCGAGGCAGGCGGCCTGGAGGGCGGCGAGCTCGCCGGGGCGCTCCTTGTAGGCCGTGCGGGTGGCGCCGCTGAGGCTGCCCGGGACGAGGCGGTCGGCCGCATCGGACACGGACCCGGGCCCGAGCGCCCGCACCGCAGCGGCCAGGGCCCGATCGGCCCCGACCGACAGGCTGAGCGACGCGAGCAGCTCGGCGATGTCCGTGCGCAGCAGCAGGTCCGAGGCGGCGAGCTCGCTGAAGCCGAAGTCGATGAGGGCGATGCGCCCGTCGGCTCCCAGGAAGACATTGGCCAGGCGCAGGTCCCGGTGGGCGATGCGGTGGTAGCGGAGGGTCTCGATCTCGCCCCAGATCTGGTCGAGCACCTCGTCGGTGAGCTCCTCGGCCTCGACCCCGTCGAGCGATGACCCCTCGATGCCCTCGTACGACAGCACGTACCCGCCCGGTGGCGCCGCCGCGAAGGCCAGCACCTTCGGGGTGGTGATGCCGTGGCTGTGGGCCATGAGCGAGACGAGGGCCTCGTGCTCGACCATGCGCCGCAGGGAGGAGAACGGACGCTCGTCGCCGAGGTCGCGGGGCACGATGCTGCGGTACAGGCGGAACAGGAGGTCGGCGCTGCGCTCGTCCTGGGCGAGGGCCTTGGCGAACACCCGCCGCCCGTCGGCGGCGCGGCCGAAGTAGGGGGTGGACCCGCGTGCATCGACCGAGGCCGGCGCGAGCTCGGCCAGGGGCACACCCGCGGCGACGAGCGCGTCGGCCACGGCCTGGCCGTTGGGGCGCCGGTTGGGGCCGCCCGCCGCCACCAGGACGACGGCGCCGGCCAGCCACCCGGCCGCGAGGGCGATGGCGACGTCGAACGAGACCGGCGAGGTGAGGAAGCGCGACAGGGAGAGGGCGAACACCAGCACCCAACCCACGCGCCGCCAACGGCGGGGCAGCCAGGGCGCCGCCGCGGTGAGCATGGCGGCCGCAGCGCCGACGCCGACGAGGGTGGGGAACTGCTCGTGGCTGATGAGGCCGATCTCGAGCGAGGGGTCGACCAGCGGCGGCTGGGTGGTGTCGATCACGTTGGTGGCGACCGCGGCGACCGCGCCGCCGACCACGCCGGCCCCGACCACGGTGGCGAGCAGGCGCCAGCTGCGGGTGACCAGCGCGGCGCCCACCCCGGCGAGGGCGACGACCACCACGAACAGGCGCGTGGCCACCACGACCGCGGTGAGCACGTCGATGCCCACGGCGTCGACACCCCGCAGGAGCTCGGCGAGGAAGCTCTGGATGCTGTCGCCGAAGAGGAGCCCCAGCGTCACCAGGGCGACCAGGACCGCGCTGGCGGTCACGGCCCGCAACACGTCGGTCGGTGAGCGCACGACGGCGGGCGCCGGCGGCTCGGTGACGATCACGGGCGGCGGCACGGGGTCGGCCATGGCGGCAGCCTAGGGGCGGGGGCGGGTGGCGTCGCCGCCCGGTGACAGCGCCCGGTCGGTCCGCCAGGGGTGCTGGTGGCGGCGCCGGCCCGGGGTGGTGCGCGCCACCCCGGGCCGGGCCGTCACCGGCGGGAGGTGATCAGCCGACCACGTCCTTCAGGTCGCTGATGGTGGTGATGCCGAGCTCGTCGGCGGTCTCCTGGGTGACCACGAAGGTGTTGGTGTCGACGGCGTCGGTGGGCGCCAGCGCCACCAGGCCGATGTCGGCGAGGTAGGGCTCGAGCAGGCCGACGGTCTCGTCGATGTCGCCGGTGGCCTCCCCGGCACCCTCGTTCAGGAACTCCAGCAGCGACGCGGCGTACTCCGGCGCGAAGTTGATCTCACCGCTCTCGAACGCGGGGATCTCGATGTCGCGGAAGCCGCCCAGCTCCTGGAACTCGACGGGGTAGCCCGCCGCCTCGAAGGCCTGGCCGTAGATCTCGGCGAGGATGGCGCTCTCACCGAAGTCCTGGGCCCCGATGGTGATGGTGGGGCCGTCGGGGACGTCGCCCTCCTCGGGGAGCAGGTCGTTGTCCTCGAGGAACGAGGTGGCGATCGCGTCGGCGTCCTCGGCGTCGACGTCGAAGCGCTTGTTCATCTCGGTCAGGTTCTCGGTCGTGAGCCCGGCGCTGACGTCGTCGGCCACGCCGGCGAGGTCGGGGTAGGCGTCGTTGAGCTCGGTGGTGAGGACGGGGATCACGTTGTCCGCGGCCAGCATGTTCTGGTCGTCCTCGAGCACGACCCAGCCCTTGTCGGCGATCACGCCGCTGGTCGAGAACAGCAGGGCGATGTCGATGTCACCGCTGTCGAGGGCGTCGGCCACGACGCCCGCCTCGAGGGGGATGAACCCGTCGGACAGGTCGATGTCGTAGACCCGCTGCAGGCCGGGGATGCAGAACGGGTTGGTCTCG
Source organism: Acidimicrobiales bacterium (assembly GCA_016794585.1). Lineage (NCBI taxonomy): Bacteria > Bacillati > Actinomycetota > Acidimicrobiia > Acidimicrobiales > Acidimicrobiales bacterium. The sequence continues at coordinate 145,634 of JAEUJM010000029.1, read as the reverse complement.
CAGTCGGCCGGGCCGCCCAGGGTGAGGTCCTGGGTCTCGGCGCCGCCGCCGGTGGTGTCGCTGCTCGACCCGCCGTCGTCGTCGCTGCCGCATGCCGCGGTGAGCAGCGCCAGCGCCGCCAGGAGGGCCAGGAGCCCCCGTAGGTACGTCTTCATTGCCTGTCTCCTTGGGGTGTGGGGATGGGTGTGGTGGATGGTGGTCCGGGCCCTCAGACGTCGAGGGCGACCGGTTCGATGCGGGGGGACCGCCGTCGCCGCGCCCGCCGCGGCTCGGCGACCCGGGCCCAGGGGGTGGCGAGGCGCTGGACCCCGTAGAAGAGCGCTTCGGTGAGCAGTGAGAGGACGGCGACCAGGAAGGCGCCGGTGAGGAGCTTGCCGTCGTTCTGCTGGGCGAAGCCCTCGACGATGAGCGACCCGAGCCCGGTGAACCCCACGAGCGCTCCGAGGGTGGCGGTGGCGACGACCTGGACCGCGGCCACGCGGGCGCCGGTGATGATCAGCGGCGCGGCGCTCGGCACCTCGACCGCCCAGATGACCCGCCGGGGCGTCATGCCCATCCCCGCGGCGGCCTCGACGGTCCCCGCGTCCACGTCGCGCACCCCGGTGTAGGTGTTGGTGAACATGGGCGGGATGGCCAGGAGGACGAGCGCGACGCAGGTCGGCCAGAACCCGAGCCCGAACCCCCACTCGAGCGAGAACGGGAGCACCAGGGCGATGATCGCGAACGACGGGAGGGCGCGGCCGATGTTGACCACCGAGACCGCGAACAGCCCGCCCTTCTTCGCGTGCCCGAGGAGCACGGCGGGCACGATCGCGATGGCGGCGGCGATGGCCACCGCGGTGACCGAGATCTCCACGTGGGCGACGAGGTCCGCCCAGATGCCGCGGTCTCCCGTCCAGTTCTCGGCGGTGGTGATGTAGGTGGTGAACTCCGACCAGAGGCTGGGATCGGGCTCGGCGGCGGCCAGGAGCTGGTAGGGGCCGGTCACCGCTCGGCCCTCGTCCACGGCGTCACCAGGCGCTCGAAGCCGACGAGCAGCAGGTCGACGGTGATGGCCATGGCGATGGACAGGGTGGCGCCGACGACGATGGGGGTGTTGAAGCTGCGCGAGAGCCCGTCGTTGATGAGGGCGCCGTAGCCGCCCTGGCCGATCAGCGCGGTGACGGTGACGAGCCCGATGGTGGTGACCGCGGCGATGCGCAGTCCGGCGACGATCGTCGGCGTGGCCAGGCGGAGGTCGACCGCCACGAACCGCCGCCACGACGTGTAGCCCATGCCGTCGGCGGCCTCGCGCACCGCGGTGGGGACTCCATCGATGCCCGCCACGATGTTCCGTATAAGGATCAGCAGCGTGTAGCTGACGAGGCCGATCTCCGCGGTGAGGAGGGTCAGGCCGGTGATGGGGACGAGGAAGGCGAACAGGGCCAGGCTCGGGATGGCGTACATCACGCCGGCGGCGGCGGTGATGGGGGCGTAGGTCCTCCGGAAGCGGAGGGCCACGAGCGCGAGGACCACCGAGATGGCGAAGCCGACGACCAGGGCGATGGCGGTGAGCTGCACGTGCTGCACGGTGCGCTCCCAGATCTCGTCGAGGTGGTCGCCCACCCACGCCCACCAGATGAACGAGTCGGGCCCGTTCGCGCCGAGCAGGGGGCTCATTCCAGGGCCTCGGCCAGTTCGTCGACGGTGAGCATGCCGAGGTAGCGGCCGTCGTCCTCGGCGAGCACCAGCGCGACCCGGGTGCGGGTGTTGACGATGTTGTCCAGCGCCTCCCGGATGGACGTGCCCGGGTGCACGTACGCCCGGAACGGCTGGCGGGGCGCGTCACCCACGAGGGTGCAGCCCGCCAGATCGCGCCCCCAGGCCCAGCCGAGCACCTGGTCGCCGTCGAGGACCCCGATCCACTCCGTGCCGGCGTCGGCCATGACGGCCGCGGCGTCGGCCGCGTCGGCGTCCGCCCCCAGGACCGGGCCGCGGGCGAGGGGGACCTCGGCGACGGTGATGAGGGCCATGCGCTTGAGGCCGCGCTCGCGGCCCAGGAAGGTCTCGACGAACTCGTTCGCCGGCGACCGGAGCACCTCGGCCGGCGTCCCCACCTGCTCGAGGACGCCGCCGACGTTCAACAACACGATGCGGTCGCCGACCTTGATGGCCTCGTCGATGTCGTGGGTGACGAGGACGATGGTCTTGTGCAGGTCGTGCTGGAGGGCCAGGAGGTCGTCCTGGAGCTGCTTGCGCACGATGGGGTCCACGGCGCTGTACGGCTCGTCCATCAGCAGGACCGGCGGATCGGCGGCGAGGGCGCGGGCCACTCCCACCCGCTGCTGCTGCCCGCCCGAGAGCGCCCCGGGGTAGCGGCCGAGCATCTCGGGCGCGAGGCCGACCTGCTCGGCGAGCTCCTCGGTGCGGGCCCGGATGTCGGCCCTCGACCACCCGAGGAGGCGGGGGACGGTGCCGATGTTGTGGGCGACGGTGCGGTGGGGGAAGAGGCCGATCTGCTGGATCACGTAGCCGATCTGGCGGCGCAGCTCGTGCTTCGGCTGCTGGCGGACCTCCACGCCCTGCACGTAGAGCTCACCGCTCGTCGGCTCGAGGAGCCGGTTGATCATCTTGAGGGTCGTGCTCTTGCCGCAGCCCGAAGGGCCCACCAGCGCCGTCAGCTCGCCGCGGGCCATCTCCAACGACAGGCCTCCGACCGCCGGCGTGTCGGAGCCGGGGAACACCTTCGTGACGTCGACCAGGCGGATGACGATGTCGTCGTCCGGGACGTCGTCGGCGCGCTCGGTGCCCGCTGCGGTGGCGCCGTCCGCGACGGCGTCGGCCCCGGTGGTGCCGACGGCGCCGCCCGCCAGTTCGTGGCTGTCCACATCCGTCCCAGATCGTTGGCTTCGCCGGACCCTATCGGCGTGCCGGGTCAGGGCCAAGGACCCAGCGGGGGTGGGATCGGCCGCCGGCCCCGGGTCGATTTGACGACGACCGGTACCATCGGCGGCCGTGGACCCACTGGTGATGGGCGTGCTCAACGTGACGCCCGACTCGTTCTCGGACGGTGGTCGGTACCTGGACGTCGACCGCGCCGTGGCCCACGGCCTGCAGTTGCTCGCCGACGGCGCGCACGTGATCGACGTGGGGGGCGAGTCCACAAGACCTGGCGCCGCGGCGGTCGACGCCGCCGAGGAGTGCCGGCGCGTCGTGCCCGTGATCGAGGCCCTCGCCGGCCAGGTCCGGGTCTCGATCGACACCACCAAGGCCGCGGTGGCCGAGGCCGCCGTCGCCGCCGGCGCCAGCCTGGTCAACGACGTCTCGGCGTCGCTCGCCCCCGTGGCCGCGGACCTCGGGGTGGGCTGGCTGGCCATGCACCGAAAGGGCGATCCCCGGACCATGCAGGTCGACCCCCGCTACGACGACGTGGTGGCGGAGGTGCGGGACCAGCTGGTGGCCTGGGCCGAGGAGGCCCGTGCGCTCGGCGTCCCCGAGGTGTGGATCGACCCGGGCATCGGGTTCGGCAAGACCCTCGACCACAACCTCGCCCTGCTCGCCCACCTCGACGCACTCGTGGCCACGGGGTTCCCCGTGGCCGTCGGCACGAGCCGGAAGTCCAGCCTCGGCACCCTCCTCGCGGCCTCCGACGGCGTCGACGAGGTGCCCGCCGACGATCGCCTCGAGGGCTCGCTGGCCACGGCCACGTGGGCGATGGCACAGGGCGTGCGGATGGTGCGGGCCCACGACGTCCGGGCCACGGTGCACGCTGCCGCCGTGGTCGCGGGCCAGATCGAGACGGCGGCATGAACCACGAGACGACGGGAGTCCCGCCATGGCGGTGAAGAGCAAGTGGGCGCGGGGGATCACCCCCCGCAATTTCGCCTGGGTGATCAAGGACAAGTTGGCGGTGTGCGAGCGGCCGGGCGGGTACGGCCAGAACCACCGCCGGGTGCGGCGCCAGGAGGAGATCATCTGGATCCGCGAGCAGGGGTTCACCAAGGTGATCTCGCTCGTCTCGTCGCCGGCCAACCTGCACAACTACGACGAGCTGGGCGTGCAGTGGATCCATCGGCCCTTCACCGCGGTGGACGACTCGCTCGAGTACGAGCGGGCCTTCTTCCCCGAGCTGCGGGGCCTCCTGGCCGGGGACGGCAAGGTGCTCGTGCACCAGGAGGAGCTCGGGGACCGCATCTCCGGGCTCATGGGCGGGTACCTGCTCTGGGCGGGCCTCCTCGAGACCGGTCCCCAGACGATCTCGGTGGTGGAGCGCATCGTCGACCGCCAGATGGGCCCGTTCGGTCGCGAGCTGGTCTCGCTGGCCGCGAAGCTGCGCGACGCGAGCTGACGGTCCGGGCATGGCCGCTGATCGCATCGAGCTGCGCGACCTGCGCGTCATGGGTCGCTGCGGGGTCCTGCCCGAGGAGGAGGTGCGCGCCCAGCCCTTGCAGGTGGACCTCGACGTCGAGCTCGACCTGTCTGCCGCGGGCGCCAGCGACGACCTCGACGACACCGTCGACTACGGAGCGCTCTGCGCGCTCGTCGAGGGCACCATCGCCAGTCGCCACGTGGCCCTGCTCGAGCACCTCGCCGCGGTGATCGCGGAGCGGGTCCTCGAGGACGAGCGCATCGAGGCGGTCACGGTGGCACTGCGCAAGCTGCGCCCCCCGGTGCCCCACCAGCTGGCCACCTCCGGGGTCCGCATCACCCGGGTGCGCGCTGCGGCGCCGGGAGGCACCACGGGGTTCGCCCGCCCTTCCGGGTCGGCGGGTGCGGCCGGCGCGACCGGGGCCTGAGGGTCATCGCGTGCGGGCCTTCCTCGGCATGGGGTCCAACCTCGGTGACCGCTGGACCCACCTGCGCGACGCGGTCGACTCGCTGAGCGACGTCGTCGCCGTGTCGTCGGTCTACGAGACCGATCCGGTGGGAGGCCCAGCCGACCAGGACGCCTATCTGAACCTCGTCGTCGAGCTCGACACCGAGCTCACCGCCCGGCAGCTGATGAGCGTCGGCCAGCGGCTCCAGGCCGCGGCCGAGCGGGTGCAGACCGTGCGCTGGGGCCCTCGTACCCTCGACGTCGACGTGCTCTGGATGGACGGCGTCACCGTGGACGAGCCCGACCTCCAGGTGCCGCATCCCCGAATGTTCGAGCGCCGGTTCGTGCTGGCCCCGCTGGCCGAGCTGGCCCCCGAGCTCGTCCCCGAGGAGGCGTTGGCCGACTCGATGGGTTCGGTGGCGGTGGTCGGCCCCCTCCGATGAGCCGGCGCTCGGTCCGGGTCATCGGACCGGGGCGCGCGGGCGGCTCGCTCTCGGGTGCCCTGGGGGCCGCAGGGTGGCGGGTCGAGCGCCCGGTACGTCGCGGTGATGACGTGACGCCGGCCGCCGCCGGCGTCGACCTGTTGATCATCGCCACGCCGGACGCGGCCATCGCCGACGTGGCCGCCTCGGTCGAGCCCGCCGACGCCGTGGTGGCCCACCTCGCGGGCTCGTTGGGGCTCGGCGCGCTGGCGCCTCATGCGCGGGTGGCAGCCGTCCACCCCCTCGTCTCGCTCCCGAACGCCGAGGTGGGGGCGGAGCGCCTCCGCGACGGCGCCTGGTTCGCCATCGCCGGCGACCCGCTCGCGGCCGAGGTGGTGGCCGACCTGGCCGGGCACGCCTTCGAGGTGGCCGATGACGACCGCGCCGCCTACCACGCCGCTGCCTGCATCGCCTCGAACCACCTCGTCGCGCTGCTCGGCCAGGTCGAGCGGGTGGCCGCCACCGCCGGGGTGCCCCTCGAGGCCTATCTCTCCCTGGTGCGGGGCACGGTGGACAACGTGGCCGCTCTCGGCCCTGCGGCCGCCCTCACGGGGCCGGCGGCGCGGGGTGACTGGGCCACCATCGAGCGCCACCTCGAGGCCCTCGACCCGTCCGAGCGCGCCGCGTACGAGGCGCTCATGCACGCCGCCCGCCGCTTGGTCGCCCCCGACGAACCCTGACACTGGCTGCTCCTTCGTCGCAGCGGCTTCGCCACCCGGTTCACCGGCGGGGCTGCACCGCTCCGCAGCGCAGGGTGGACACCTGTGCCCGATGTCGGTGGGCCCGCGACCCGACCTTGCCCTGAGCTGGGCAAACCGGGCGACAATGGCGAGGTGAAGGTGGTCTCGACCGTCGCCGAGCTGCGGGCCGAGTTGGATGCCGCGCGGCGCGACGGGGGGACCGTCGGACTGGTGCCGACGATGGGCTACCTCCACGACGGCCACGTCTCGCTGATGGACGCCGCGGTCGCCGACAACGACCTGACGGCCACGACGATCTTCGTGAACCCCCTCCAGTTCGCGCCCACCGAGGACCTCGCCGCCTACCCCCGGGACCTCGCCGGCGACACCGCACGCTGCGAGGCGGCGGGCGTCGGCGTCCTCTTCACCCCTTCGGTGGAGGCGATGTACCCGGTCCCCATCCAGACCACGGTCTCGGTGTCGGGCATCACCTCGACGATGGAGGGAGCCTCCCGGCCGACGCACTTCGCCGGCGTGGCAACGGTGGTGGCGAAGCTGTTCGCGCTGGCGGGGCCGTGTCGGGCGTACTTCGGCGAGAAGGACTTCCAACAGCTGGCGGTCGTGCGCACGATGGCGCGGGACCTCTCCTTTCCCGTCGAGGTGGTGGGGTGCCCGACCGTGCGTGAGCCGGACGGCCTCGCCATGTCGAGTCGCAACGCCTACCTCACCCCCGAGGAGCGGGCCGCGGCACCGGTGCTGCACCGTGCCCTCCAGGCCGGGGCCGAGGCCGTCCGCGGCGGCGAGCGGGACCCCGCCGTCGTGCGCGACCTCGTCGCCCGGATGGTCGAGGCCGAACCGCTCGCCGAGCTGGACTACGCCGCCGTGGTCGACCCGACGACGCTCGAGGTGGTCGACCCCCTGGCCGGCGAGGTGCGACTGCTCGCGGCGGCGAAGTTCGGTCGCGCGCGCCTCCTGGATAATGTTGGCGCCACGACCCCGACGGGGTGAGCGCAGGGCGACCGGGGCACCGGCGTCAAGCCACGAGGAGAGCCACGTGCGACGACGCAGGAGCAAAGGCAGCGGACTCCGGACGTCGGTGACCGCGACGCGCGCGGAGCGATCTCACCCGGCATGAGCCCCCGCGCGCCCGAGGGGCAGGCGTTGGACCTGCTGGTCCTCGGATCGGGGGTGGCCGGGCTGTCCGCTGCCGTGCGGGCCAGCGACCACCACGGGTGGAGCGTGGGCGTGCTGACCAAGGGCGTGCTGTCCACGGCGACCACCCAGTGGGCCCAGGGCGGGGTGGCCGCGGTGCTGGCCGAAGGAACCGACTCCACCGACCTGCACTTCTCGGACACGCTGGCGGCCGGCGCCGACCTCTGTGACCGCGAGGCGGTCCGGGTGCTCGTCGAGGACGGCCCCCACCGGGTCGAGGACCTCATGGCCATCGGGGCCGCGTTCGACCGCGACGCCGCGGGCACGCTCGAGCTGGCCCGCGAAGGCGGCCACACGCTGCCCCGGATCGTCCATGCCGGCGGCGACGCCACCGGCTACGAGATCGAGCGGGCCCTCGTGGCCGCGACCCTCCGCACGGCCGCCCGTGTGCTGGAGCGGCACTTCGCCACCGACCTGATCGTGGAAGACGGTCGCTGCGTCGGGGTGCGGGCCCTCGACCCCGCGGGCGAGCCCGTCGAGGTGCGTGCCCGCCATGTCCTCATGGCCACCGGGGGCGCCGGCCAGCTCTACGCCGTGACCACCAACCCGGTCGAGTCCACCGGCGACGGCGTGGCCATGGGCCTGCGCGCCGGCGTGGCCGTGGCCGACATCGAGTTCGTCCAGTTCCATCCCACGGCGCTGCACGACCCGCGCATGCCCCGCCCGCTGCTCTCCGAAGCGCTGCGGGGCCACGGCGCCCTCCTGCGTGACACCGAGGGCGAGCGCTTCGTCGACGAGCTCCAGCCCCGCGACGTGGTGTCGCGGGCCATCACGGCCAGGATGATCGAGCAGGGCGTCGACCACCTGTGGCTCGACGCCACCGGCCTCGAGGACTTCGAGCATCGCTTCCCGACGATGGCGCGCTCCCTCGTGGCGGCCCACCTCGACCCCGCCACGGACTGGCTGCCCGTGGCCCCGGCCGCCCACTACCTCTGCGGCGGCCTCGTCACGGACCTCGACGGCGCCACCAGCCTGCCCGGCCTCTGGGCCGCGGGCGAGACCACGTGCACCGGCGTCCACGGGGCCAACCGCCTCGCCTCCAACTCGCTGCTCGAGGGCCTCGTCTTCGCCCCCCGCGCGGTCGAGGCCATGGCCAAGGGGGCGGACGGGCCCGAGGCGACCGGCGCCATGCGGGCCGTGCTCGGCGGCGCCGACGGTCCCGACGACATCGGTGGGCGGGCACTGCCCGCGCCCGCGCCCGCTCCCGAGCCCGGCCCCGCCGCCGGCACCGTCGCCGAGCGGCGCGACCTGCTCCAGCGGGCCATGACCCGTGGCGCCGGCGTGCTGCGGGACGACGCGTCGTTGGCCACCACGGGTGAGGTGGTCGGGGCCGTCGCGGCCTCGATCCCTGCACTGGGCGACCCGACCGATTGGGAGCTGCGCAACCTGGCGTCGGTGGCCGAGGCCGTGCTCGCCGCCGCCACGGCCCGTCACGAGAGCCGCGGCGCCCACACCCGCCTCGAGTACCCCGACCCTGAGGGCGCCTTCCACTGCCGCCTCGTCCAGCGCCACCCCACATGACCGTGTCGCTCGGGCCTGCCCCCTCCGGGCGCTCGTTCTGCCAGCACGAGCCTGTTCTGCAGAACAGGCTCGTGCTGGCAGAACGGTTCGAGTGGGGGAACGTGTTGGTGTCGGGGGCGTGCGGGCGGGCAGGGTGGTGGGCGTGAGCCGGACCGACCTGCACCCGCCGATCGGCGCCGTGCGCGAGGCCGTCGGCCGCGCCATCGCCGAGGACCTGACGCCGCTCGGCGACCTCACCTCCGGCCTGCTGCCGGCCACCGCCCGCGCCACGGCCGAGTTCGTGGCCCGCACCGACGGCGTGCTGGCCGGACGGCTGTGCGCGGACGAGGCCTTCCGCCAGATCGACCCCTGGGTCACGGCGACGTGGGCGGCCGACGACGGCGACGCGGTCCACGCCGGCCAGGTGCTGGGCCGGGTGGACGGGCCGTTGGCCTCGGTCCTCACGGGCGAGCGCACCGCACTCAACTTCCTCAGCCACCTCTCCGGGGTGGCCACCCTCACCCGTCGCTACGTCGATGCGGTGGCGGCGGCCGGCGGCGGCGCCCAGGTGTGGGACACCCGCAAGACGACGCCGGGCCTGCGCTCGCTCGAGAAGGCCGCGGTCCGAGCAGGCGGGGGGCGCAACCACCGGGGCAACCTGTCCGACTGGGTGATGCTGAAGGACAACCACCTCACGGTGCTCGGCATCACCGATGCCGTGGCCACGGCGAAGGACCGGTGGCCGGCCCGCACCATCCACGTCGAGTGCGCGTCGCTCGAAGAGGTGATCGAGGCGCTCGGCGCCGGCGCCGACGCACTCCTGCTCGACAACATGTCCCCCGACGAGGTCCGGGCGGCCATGGCCGCGGTCGGCGAGCACCGGGCCGGGGGCGGCGCACCCTGCCTCGTCGAGGCCTCCGGGGGCATCAACCTCGACACCATCGCCGCCTACGCGGTCACCGGGGTCGACCTCATCTCCGTGGGGGCCATCACCAACTCGGCGCCGGTGCTCGACATCGGCCTCGACATCGCCGTCGACCAGACCCCCTCGCCGGCACCTGAGGGCCCTTCCCCTTCCACGCCCCCGCCCGCCGCCGACCCCGCCGCCTCCCCTTCCGACGACGACGCAGGAGCGCCCTGATGCTGTTGGTCATCGATGTCGGCAACACCGACACCGTGTTCGGCCTCTACGACCCGGAGGTCGCCACCGTGGCGACGGCCGGAGACGGGCTGACCGGCCACTGGCGGATCTCCACCCACGCCGAGCGCACGGCCGACGAGCAGGCGGTCATGCTCGAGGGCTTCCTCGGCCTGGCCGGCTACTCCTGGAACCACGACGTGGACGGGGTGGCCATCTGCTCGGGCGTGCCTCGGGTCACGGCGAACCTCCGCAACATGTGCGACCGCTACCTCGACGGCGAGCCGGTCGTGCTCGAGCCCGGCGTGAAGACCGGCATCTCCATCCTCTACAACGACCCGAAGGAGGTGGGGCCCGACCGCATCGCCAACGCCGTGGCGGCCTATGACCTCTTCGGCGGCCCGACGATCATGGTGGACTTCGGCACCGCCACCACCTGCGACGTCGTGTCGGCCTCGGGCGAGTACCTCGGCGGCGCCATCGCGCCCGGCATCGAGATCAGCCTCGACGCGTTGTTCGGCCGCGCTGCCGCCGTGCGCCAGGTCGCGCTGGACCGTCCCGTCCACGTCCTCGGCAAGTCGACCATGGAGTCGATCCAGTCGGGCACCGGCTTCGGCTACGCCGCCATGGTCGACGGGCTGTGCGACCGCATCGAGCGCGAGCTGGGGGAGTGCACCGTGGTGGCCACCGGCGGCCTCGCCCACCTCATCTCGCCCATCTCCGAGCGCATCGAGCACACCGAGCCCTGGCTCACCTTGCACGGCCTGCGTCTCATCCACGAGAAGAATGCGAGCTGAGGGTGCCCAGCTCCGAGATCCCCTACCGCTACGAGCCAGACGCGACCGCGGCCGAGCTGCACGAGGCCTACCCCGACCTCGAGCCCGGCACCGAGACGGGTCGCGTCGTCACCGTCGCGGGCCGGCTCATGCTGCGCCGCGTCCAGGGCAAGCTGGCCTTCGGAACCCTCCAGGACGGCAGCGGGCGGATCCAGCTCTTCGCCCCCTCGGCCACCACGCCCGAGTTCGAGGCCTTCGGTGACCTCTCCCTCGGCGACTGGATCGGGGTCACCGGTGAGGTGATGACCACCCGCCGCGGCGAGCTGTCGGTGCGGGTCGACGGTTGGGACGTCCTGGCCGAGGCCATCCGGCCGTTCCCCGACAAGTGGCACGGCCTCACCGACCCCGACACCCGCTACCGCCAGCGCTACGTCGACTTCTGGGTCACCGACGAGGCACGCGAGGCCATCGCCAACCGCAGCCGCATCATGTCCCTCACCCGTCGCTGGCTGGAGGACCGGGGCTTCATCGAGGTCGAGACCCCGGTGTTCCACCCCATCGCCGGCGGCGCCACGGCCAAGCCCTTCGTCACCCACCACAACGCCCTCGACGTCGACCTCTTCCTGCGCATCGCGCCCGAGCTCTATCTGAAGCGCCTCGTGGTGGGCGGTTTCGAGCGGGTCTTCGAGATCGCCCGGGTGTTCCGCAACGAGGGCCTGTCGCCGCGCCACCAGCCCGAGTTCACGATGCTCGAGCTCTACCAGGCCTACGCCGACTACGGCGACATGATGGCCCTGACCGAGGAGCTCGTCGCGCACCTGGCCACCGAGATCTGCGGCACCACCCAGCTCAGCTACGGCGGTCGCGACCTGGACCTGTCCGTGCCGTGGCGGCGGGCGTCGATGTGCGACCTCGTCGAGGAGATCGCCGGGGTGCGCATCGACGTGCGCATGCCCCTCGAGGACCTCCGCCGCATCGCCCACGAGCACGGTGTGCCCGTCGAGGACGACTGGGGCCCGGGCAAGCTCGTCCTCGAGATCTACGAGAAGACCACCGAGCACCAGCTGTGGGGCCCGGTGTTCGTCACGGACTATCCCCTCGAGGTCTCGCCGCTCTCACGGGACCACCGCGAGCTGCCCGACATGGTCGAGCGCTTCGAGGCCATCGTCGCGGGGCGCGAGCTGTGCAACGCGTTCAGCGAGCTGGTCGACCCCGTCGAGCAGCGGGCCCGGTTCGAGGACCAGGCCGCGAAGGCCGCGGCCGGCGACGAGGAAGCCGCCGCGGTCATCGACGAGGACTACGTCCGGGCCCTGGAGTACGGCCTGCCCCCGACGGGGGGTCTTGGCATCGGGATGGACCGGTTGGTCATGCTGTTGGGCGACATCGCCACCATCCGCGACGTGGTGGCGTTCCCGACCCTGCGGCCCGAGGTCCTCGAATGAGCGCAGTGCGAGTGATCGTTCTCCGATCGACGGACGGGCACCCATGAGGGTGCTGGTGACGGGGCTCGGCGGCGAGCTGGGCACCCGGGTGGCGCTGCTGCTCGAGGCCCGGGCCGACGTCGAGGCCGTCGTGGGCATCGACATCGAGCCGCCCCGCCGCTACCTCACCCGCACCGACTTCCACCGCATCGACCCGCGCGACCGGGCCCGCAACGTGGCCCTGGTGCGCGAGCTCGAGCCGACCGTCGTGGTCCACGTCGGCACCTACGAGCCCAACGCCCGCTGCTCGCCGAAGGCGGCGCTCGAGCGCACCGAGGCCGGCACCATCGGCATCCTGGGCGCCGCCGCCGAGTGCCCCAGCCTCGAGCGCATCGTGTTGCGCTCGGGCATCGAGGTCTACGGCCGGGGCCGGGGCGCGGCCACCCGCCCCGACGAGTCGGTGCCCCCCGAGCCCACCTCGCCCTTCGGCACCTCGCTGCTGCACGCCGAGCGGGTGGCGGGGATGGCCGGCGACGTTGCCGGGGTGCCCGTCACCACGCTCCGCCTCGCCCCGGTCATGGGGCCGCACTTCCCGAGCCCGCTCGGGCGCTACCTGCGCCTCCCGGTCGTCCCCGTGAGCGCCACGTCCGACCTGCCCTTCTCGTTGCTCCACCAGGAGGACGCCGCGGCCGCCATCGTCGCCGCCGTCGCCTCCGACCACGACGGACCCCTCAACGTGGTGGGCGACGGCGCCATCACCGCCAGCCAGGCCGCCCGCTTCGGCGGCCGCCTGCCGTTGCCCATCGTCGGCCCGACGTGGAGCCTCGCCCGGTTGGCTGCGGAGGTCGCGGGCTCGCCCCTGCCCGAGCACCTCCGGGAGCTGCTCATCCGGGGCCGCACCGCCGATGGCGCCCAGTGCGTGGAGGTCTTGGGCGTGCATCCGCGTTGGGACACCGTCGACGTGGTCAAGGACCTGTTCCAGTGGGCCGGTGTCACCTACGTCACCTTCGGCGACGCCAAGGCCGAGGTCGCCTGATGGCCGGCACCACCGACCTCCTTCGCCGGCGCGTCGACGGCACCTTCCCGGTCGACCCGTGGGGCCTCGACGCCGAGCTCGTCGAGCTGCTCGCCCCCGCCGCCCGCCTGCGGTGGGACATCGACGTGCAGGGGGCCCTCGACCTGCCGTCCGGTCCCTTCGTGCTCGTCATCAGCCGGCGCCTCGGCCTGTCAGAGCCCTGGGTCGCGGCCGAAGCCGTCCGCCGGGTGGCCGACCGGCTCGTGCGTTTCGTGGGAGTGCCCGACGTGGCCCCCGTCGGTCCGGCGTTGCGCCGCCTCGGCGCCGTGGTCGACCGGCCCGACGAGATCGCCGGCCTGCTGCGCGCCGGCGAGGTCGTCGGCCTCACCCTCGGCCGGGAACCCATCCGCCGTCACCACGCCGGCGCCCTCCACCCCGAGGTGCTGGCCCCGGTCGTGGCCGCGGGCGTCCCGGTGCTCCCCGTCGCGGTCGACGGTCGTGAGCTCGGCCGCTACTGGCGGGTCACCCTCGGCGAGCCCATCGAGGCCGCCGTGCACCCCGGCCCGCTGGCCGTCGCCGAGCTCGCCGAGCACACCCGCCTGGCGGTGCAGGCGCTCCTCGACCGCTCCTGAAGGCGCCGAGCCCCACCCCGACGGGGAGTAGCGTGACCCTCACCGGGTGATCAGGGTGATCACGGAGGGGGACGAGATGGAACCCACGAACGACGAGCTCCGGGCCGGCGCCAAATACTGGTGGGTGATGCTGGTCATCGGGCTGTTCTCGATCACCATCGGCCTACTCATGATCACCCGGCCGTTCAAGAGCATCGCCGCCCTGGCCTGGCTCGCCGGCCTCTTCCTGCTCATCGGCGGGATCAGCGGGTTCTTCGGCTCCCGCCGTCGGGAGGTGGGCATCGGTTGGGCGCTGGTCTCGGTCATCGCCGGCCTCGTGCTGCTGTTCTGGCCCGACGTCACCGTGCAGGTGGTCGCGGTCATCGCCGGTATCGGCTACCTGCTGCGGGGGATCTTCCGGGCGGTGGCGGCCTTCACCGAACGTGACGACTACACCGTCCCGCTCCTCGTGGTGGGGGTCATCGGGATCGGCTTCGGCATCGCCCTGATGGTCTGGCCCGAGGCGGGCGTCGCGCTCGTGGGCCTGCTCCTCGGGATCGGTGCCCTGATCGCCGGCATCGGTGAGCTGATCACCGCCTTCGGCCTGCGCAAGATCGCCCACCAGGCCTAGGCCATGAGCGAGCCTCGCCCCGCCGGGCGATCGAGGGTCAATGGCCAGCTCATCGGCACGATCGCCATCGTCGTGCTGCTCCTCGCCTTCGTGCTGTCCAACCGCGACGAGGTCAACATCGACTTCCTGGTGTTCGACATCAACGTGGCCCTCATCTGGGTGCTCGTCGGCACGGCGGTGCTTGGGGCGGCCGCCGGTTTCCTCCTGGGCCGGCGCAGCCGCAAGGATTGAGGCGATGGCCTTCACGTGGGGTGAGGACGGCACCCGCATCCACTACGACACCTGGGGCAACCCGGACGGCGAGCCGGTCCTCATGGTCCAGGGGCTCGGCGCCGATCGCCGGGGCTGGATCCTCCAGCGCCGGGCCTTCGGGGCGAAGTACCGGTGCATCGCCCTCGACAACCGGGGGGTCGGGAAGTCCGACAAGCCGCCCGGGCCGTACGACCTGTCGATGATGGCGCGAGACGCCATGGCCGTCCTCGACGACGCCGGCGTCGACCGGGCCCACGTGATGGGTGCCTCGATGGGCGGCGTCATCAGCCAGATCATCGGCGTGCTCCACGCCGACCGGGTCCGATCGCTGACCCTCGCGTGCACGGCCTGTCGCCAGCTTCCCTGGCGACGGGAGCTGTTGAGCGAGTGGGCGGCGCTGGCCGAGACCGAGGGCATGGCCTCGTTCGTGAACCGGAACGCCCGCTGGCTCTTCGGGGCGCGGTCGTTCCGCCGCCTCCAGCCGTTCATCGGTCCCGTGGGCGGGTTGGCTCTCAACGCCTCGCCGGACGCCTTCATCGCACAGGTCGACGCCATCCTCGACGCCGACGAGTCGCTGCGCGAGGAGCTGCACCGGGTCGCGGTGCCCACGCTGATCCTCGTGGGCAGCCAGGACATCCTCACGCCACGAGGGGACTCGGAGGAGCTGGCCACCCTCATCCCCGGGGCGAAGATGGCCGTGGTCCGCGGCGCCGCCCACGGCTTCATGTTCGAGCACGCCAGCACCTTCAACCGGTTGGTGCTCGAGTTCCTCGCCGGGGTCGGCGGATCGGCACGCGCCGCGGCGGTCGGCTCCGCCGACGCCGCCTGACGGACTGCTGTCGCCCCGGCATCCCCCGCGTCGGCCGATCCGCCCCTGCTCCGTGGCCCGATGCCGCCGGAGCCGGGGCATCGCGGGATCGTCGCCGCCCGGCCTGACAGGATGACCGACGTGACCCGGGGCGCCGACAGCCACGCGCGCGGCGCCGACGCCGCCCTCGAGGGTGAGCCGGACGGCGAGGGAGACGTGCCCGAGGAGCGCCGCCGGCCGCTGCTGCGCCCGCCCGTGGCCCAGGAGGAGCTCGTCCGCCGTCCGGGGGATGCGGTCTCGCTGTGCGTGGCGTCGCTCCTGTTGCTGGTGCTGGCCCTGCGCCAGCCCGCCCGCACCCGGGTCGGCCGCGACCTCTTCCAGCTCGTCAACAACCTCCCGAACGCGGCCGAAGGCGTGTTCGACCTCTTCTACGCCCTCGGTGGGGTCTGGGTCGTGGCGGTGGTCGCGGTCGCGGCGCTCGTCGTGCGCCGCCGACGCCTCGCCCGCGACCTGGCCGTCGCCGGCCTCACGGCCTGGTTGGTGTCGTCGGTCCTCGCGGTGTTCATCGACGGGGACGGCGTGAGCGAGGCCGTCGACGCCGTCGTGCGCACCGGGTCGGGGCCGTCCTTCCCGCTGGTGCGCACGGCCACGGTGCTCTCGCTGGTGGTCGTCGCGGCCCCCTACCTCACCCGCCCGCTGCGCCGAGTCGGCTTCGCAGTGGTGGCCGTGGTCTCGCTCGCCGGCATGTACCTCGCGGTGGCGAGCACCGAGGACGTGGTCGGCGGCCTGCTCATCGGGTGGGCGGCGGGCAAGGCCGTGCTCCTCGTGTTCGGCTCACCCGCGGGGCGCCCCTCGGTGGACCAGATCAGCGCGGCGCTGGCCGAGCTCGGCATCCCCGCGGGCGAGGTGCGCCTCGCCCCGGAGCGCCGCCAGGGTGCCACCTTGATGGTGGCCGACACCGAGGACGGCCGTCCCCTGTCGGTGAAGGTGCTCGGTCGCGACCAGCGCGACGCCCAGTTCCTGTCCAAGGCGTGGCGGTGGCTGACGACCAAGGACTCGGGGCCGACGCTGTACCTCACCCGCCGTCAGGAGGTGGAGCACGAGGCCTTCGTGGACCTCCTCGCCGCCCGCGGCGGGGTGGCCGTGCCCGAGGTCGTCGCGGCCGCCACCGCCGGCCCCGATGCGGCGCTCCTGGTCGAGCGCCGGCCCGACGGTCGGGGCTTCGACGGCCTCGCCGAGGACGAGGTCGACGACGCCGTGCTCGACGCCGTCTGGCACGAGGTCGCCCGGCTGCATGCGGCGGGCATCGCCCACGGGTCGCTCAGCGCCGACCACGTCCTGTTGCGCGCCGCCGACGGCGCCGACCACGGCGGGGGAGCGGGACCGGCCGCCGCCATCACCGACTTCGGCCGAGCCTCCACCTCGGCGCCCGCCGATCGCCTCGAAGCCGACGTGGCCGAGGTGCTGGCGTGGACGTCGTTGCTCGCCGACGAGGAGCGAGCCGCCCACGCCGCCATCCGCGGGGTGGGAGTGGACGTGGTCGAAGCCGCCCTCCCGCGCCTGCAGGCGGTCGCGCTCACCCGCACCACCCGCCACACCATCAAGGGCGCCCGCAAGTACCTGGGGGGCCTCCGGAAGGCCACCGCCGAGGCGCTGGACGTCGAGGAGCCCAAGCTCGAGGAGCTGCGCCGGGTCAAGCCGCAGAACCTCTTCATGGCCTTCGCCACGATGTTCGCGATCTTCTACCTGCTCGGCCAGGTGAGTGAGCTGGGGGACCTGGGTGCCGCGCTGGCGGATGCGTCCTACGGGTGGCTGGTGCTCGCGTTCCTCATCTCGTTCATCCCCCGGGTCGCCGGCTCCACGGCGATCATGGCGGCGGCGCCGGTCAAGCTCCAGCTCGAGCCCACGTTCCAGCTCCAGTACGCCACCGCCTTCACCACCTTGGCCACCCCCGGCGGCTACGGGGCCTCGGTGATGAACATCCGCTACCTCCAGTGCGCGGGCATGGACGTGACGACGGCGGTGGGTCCGAGCCTGCTCGTGAGCTGGTCGGGGTCGCTGGTCCAAGGCGTGCTCTTCGTCGTCGCCCTCTGGATCTCGGGCCAGAGCTTCGACGCCAGCAGCACCCTCACCGGCAACGCCCGTCTCGTCGTGCTCGGCGTGATCGTGGTGGGTGTGGCCGTCGGCCTGCTCTGGCGCCTGCCCAAGCTCCGCGACCTCGTGGTGCCTCCCCTCAAGCGCATCTGGGCGACCTTCCGCGAGGTCTTCGCCCAGCCTCGGCGGGCCCTGGTGCTGCTCGCCAGTGCGGCGGCGTCGAGCCTGGGCTTCGCCCTGTGCCTCGGTGCCTGCGTACACGCCTACGGCGGCGACATCTCCCTGGCCAACCTCGTGGTGGTCAACATCGGGGCCTCCACGCTGTCGAGCGTCGTCCCCGTCCCGGGCGGGATGGGTGTGGCCGAGGCGGCCATGGTGGCGGGCCTCACGGCCATGGGTGTGCCCACCGACGTCGCCATCCCCGCGGTGCTCACGCACCGCCTCTTCACCTTCTGGCTTCCACCGTTCATCGGCTGGTTCACCACGCGGTCGCTGATCGCCCGCAGCTACCTCTGACCACCCGCGGCTACCGCCCCGGACGGCGTCTCACCCGAAGCGGGTGATTCGCTGCGGCGGAGACGGTGGGCCTAGGTGTAGCCCTCCAGTTGCACTACGTTGAGCACAGCGGAGCGGGCCGATGCCCCTCAACGCATTCCGACTACACCGATACGAGGTGCACCATGCTGCTTGCCGACGTTGGACAGGGCGACCTGCTCGTCACGATGTTCTGGCTGTTCATCCTGATGCTGTGGTTCTGGCTGCTCATCACCGTCTTCGCGGACCTGTTCGCGGACAAGGAGGAGTCCGGCGCCAAGAAGGTCCTCTGGGTGCTCTTCGTCTTCCTCGTCCCGTACCTGGGCGTGTTCATGTACCTCATCATCCGCGGCCACAGCATGGGCGAGCGGGCCATGAAGCGTCAGGCCGAGGCCGAGGCGCAGTTCAAGAGCTACGTCCAGGAGACGGCCGGCAGCGGCACCGCCGCCGACCAGCTCGCGAAGCTCGCCGACCTCAAGGCCTCCGGCGCCATCACCGACGCCGAGTTCGAGTCGATGAAGGCCAAGGTCGTCAACGGCTGATGCACGTTGCGAGGGGGGCCGGTCCGGTGCGCCGGGTCGGCCCCTTTTGCCGTTGTGGGCGCCGGGGCTCAGCGCTTCGTGCGGGCGGGCAGTGCGCTTCGGAGCGCTTTGACGCCGACCGTGTAGGCCGCGCCGACGGCGATCCAGCCCGCGTAGCGGGTCCACTGCGGCGTGACCGCCTTGGCCACGCCGCGGGGGGTCAGGGCGTTGATGCGGGGCATGAGCGACGGCACGACGTCCACGTCGAGGAACTCGTTCACCGCGCCGGCGACCACCTCGTAGGCCACCACCGCCACGACGGCGGTGCCGACCGCCGAGCGCGCCTCGGGGCCCGCGGGCTTCCAGTGGTGCTCATCGGGGGCCATGACGCCCCCACCGTAGGCCATCGCCTGCACCCCACCGACCGATCTGCCATGAAGGATGCGTGACCAGCGATGACGAGTGACAACGACGACGCCGACGTGGGCGACGATCCCGGCACGGGCGACCCTGCGGACGTACCGACCACCGAAACCGTCGGGGACGCCGACGAGGTGGCCCGGCTCAAGGCCGAGGTCGAAGAGCTCCAGGCCGAGGTCGAGGCGCAGCAGCACCGCGGCCACGGCGTGGGCCGCAAGGCCCGCAACGGCCTGGTCGGTCTGCTGGTGGTGCTCACCGCGCTCTGCTTCACCGCCGCGAGCATCGGTGTCTGGGCCAGTCGCAACTTCCTGAACAACGACGTGTTCGCCGCCCGCATCGGCACGGTGATCGAGGAGCAGTCGGTCCAGCAGGCCCTGGCCCGATTCACCACCAAGGAGGTGATGACCCTCGTCGATGTGCAGAACCTCATCGCGGAGGCCCTCCCGGAACGTGCGCAGATCCTCGCCCCCACCCTGGCCAGCGGCGTCGAGTCGTTCGTGCGCGACAAGGTGGAGGAGGTCTTCGCCTCACCGGAGTTCCAGCAGCTCTTCGAGGCCATCGTCGACACGGCCCACCAACAGGCGGTCGCGCTGCTCGAGGGCGAGGACTCCGACATCGTGCAGGCGAACTCGGACTCCGTCACGTTGAACTTCCTGCCCGTCATCAACCAGGTGCTCGCCCGCATCGGCGACGCCTCGCCCGAGATCCTCGGACGCAACATCGACATCCCCACGGTCACCGTCGACGACGTCCCCGAGGCCGCCCGCCAGAAGATCGGCGATGCGCTCGGGGTGGACCTCGACGACAACTTCGGCACCATCACGGTGTACGACCAGGGCTCGCTCCAGGCGGCCCAGGACGGCATCGCGCTGTTCAACAAGGTCGTGTGGGTGCTCGTGGCGTTGACCATCGTCCTGCTCCCCCTCACCCTCCTGCTGTCGGCGCACCGCCGCCGGACGCTCCTGCAGATGGTCGTCGCCATCTCGGTGGGCATGGTGCTGGTGCGGCGGCTGTCGCTGCGCATCCAGGGTGATCTGCTCAACCTCGTCAAGATCCCCGAGAACGTGCCCGCAGTGCAGGCCGTCACCGACCGGGTGGTGGACCCCCTGCGGATGGGGGCCGAGGTGGTCCTGTGGATCGCCGCGGCCATCGTCGTGGTCGCGGTGCTGAGCGGTCCCTACCCGTGGGTGGTCGCCCTGCGAGCCAAGGTCGCCCACCTCGTGCGCACCCTCGTGAGCACCGCGCAGGAGCGCAGCCAGGACGAGGAGACCCTGGTCTGGGTCCAGTCGAACCGTGACGCCCTGCAGTGGGGTGGCGCGATCGTGGGCCTCCTTCTGCTCTGGTTCCTGGACGTGTCGTGGCTGGGCTTCTTCCTGCTCGTGGCGCTCGTGGGGGCCTACGAGCTCCTCGTCGTGCGCCTCGCCGACCGGGCCACGACCCCGGACGTCGCCGAACCCGACGCCCCGGCGCCGGTCGACGCCGGCACCTGAACCATGGGCACCGGTGCCCTGTCCTCGCGAGCGCCGTGGCGGCCGGCCAGCGAGGACGAGTCCGTCGAGCGTGTCCGCTTCGGGCCCTTCCTCACCCGCGAGGTGGTGAAGCGGCCCGACGGCTCGCGTCTCGTCTACAGCTCACGGCGCCAGCGCAAGGGCCTCCCGCCGCAGGTGGAGGGGGCGGCGGCGCCGGCACACCGGCGCGTCATCTGGGCCCCACGCGAGCTGGGCTGGTGGGTTTCGGTGCTGTTCATGATCGGGTCGTTCTGCTTCGCCCTCGGCGCCGTGCCCGGCTTCTCCTCGCTGGTCTCGCCGGGGGTGGTCGGCCTCGTGTTCTTCGTCGGCTCGATCTTCTTCACGTCTGCGGGGTACAGCCAGTTCCTCCAGTCGATCAACGCGGGCCGACCGCCGGGCACGTCGGTCCGGCTCTTCGCGGTGCAGCCGAGGCGCATCGACTGGTGGGCGTGCGCCATCCAGTCGGTCGGCACCCTCTGGTTCAACGTGAACACCTTCACGGCGATGCGCGACGGCTTCAGCACCCAACAGGAGCTGCTGCGGGTCTGGACGCCGGACTTCCTGGGGTCGATCTGCTTCCTCGTGGCCAGCGAGCTGGCCATCATGGAGGTGTGCCACGCCTGGTTCTCGTGGCGTGACCGCGACGTCTCTTGGTGGATCGTCGTGCTCAACATGGTGGGCTCGATCTTCTTCATGATCTCGGCCCTGGCCGCGTTCGTCGTGCCCGACACGGGGGACCTGCTCGACGCCTCGCTGGCCAACTCGGGCACGTTCCTCGGCGCCGTCTGCTTCCTCTGGGGGGCCCGCCTGCTGCTCGACGAGCTGGCCTCGGCGGACGAGTCGGTGCCGGGCGGTCAGACGTAGTCCTGCCGGCGCAGCCACTGGAGGGCGAACCAACCCCAGATCGGCGGCAGGTAGGCCGTGAACATGCGGGCGGTGAAGGTGGCCGCGGTGGCCTCGGCCTGGGGGATGCCCGCCGCGGTGAAGCCTGCGATCAGGCCCGTCTCGACCACGCCCATGCCACCCGGGACGGGCATGGCGCCGCCGATGAAGGAGGCGAAGCTGTTGATGACGATCAGCTGCATGAGTGGCAGCGACTCGCCGTAGGCGTGCAGTGCCGCACCCAGGACCATGGCGAAAACGACCTGGGAGACGATCTGGCCGCCGAAGAGCTGCACGGCCTTCAGCGGGGTGGCGAGGATGCCACGGATGTTGCTGACCGCCGCTTTCAGCTGGCTGGCCACCACGGTGCGGATGCGGGCGCGGAACCTGGGGACGGCCACGGCGAGGACGACGGCGAGCCCCGCCGCGGCGCCGAGGGCGAGGACCCAGTCGGGGACGCCGCCACCCGACGAACCGCTCCCGGAGGACGAGGTGGAGGCCGTGGCCGCGCCCAGCAGCACCCCCGTGATGACCAGGGTGGCCTGGACGATGAACCCCGCCGCGGAGTTCAACAGCCCGGAGCTGACGGCCACCGCCGGAGCGAGGCCGCGCCGCTGGAAGAAGCGGATGACGAGGGTGGCGTTGCCGGCGGTACCGCCCACGAGGCCGGTGAACGAGTTGGCGAACTGCACCCCGACCACCGGGCCGAGGGGCAGGGGCGCGGCGACGCTGCCCAGCATGGCGACCGCCTGGGCGAACTGGGGCAGCTGCGAGAGAAGGGCCGTGACGAGCACCCACTCCCAGATCGCCCCCTTGAAGATGTCGCCCATCTCGGCCACGCCGACGAGTTGGCCGATGAGCAGGTAGAGGCCGAAGCAGAAGGCGCCCGCCAGCAGGATGCTCCCGAGGGAGAACCGCCGCAGCGCGGCGGGGTCGGGCACGGCGGTGTCGGTCCGGTCGGCGGCGGCCTCCGCGAGCGCCTTGAGCCCGGACTTCGG
The DNA here is from genome assembly GCA_016794585.1 of Acidimicrobiales bacterium. Lineage (NCBI taxonomy): Bacteria > Bacillati > Actinomycetota > Acidimicrobiia > Acidimicrobiales > Acidimicrobiales bacterium. The sequence continues at coordinate 123,356 of JAEUJM010000029.1, read as the reverse complement.
CTCGGCGAGGTCGCGCCGCGAGGTCGCGGTGAGCGCGGAGGGTTGGAAGAGGGAGAGCCGCTCGGCGAGGCCCTCCGCACCGAGGGCGCGCTCGGCGGCGTCGAGGGCACGATCGACCCCGACGAGCTCGGCGACGGTGGCGAGGAGGGTGACGTCGTCGAGGGCGCGCCGGTGGTCACCCGCCGAGGTGGTGGCGCTCGCGAGGTCGACGATCCCGACGGTGCCGTCGTCGGCCAGCACGACGTTGCGGGCGGCGGCGTCGCCGTGCGCGAGGCGTGCCGCGTGCAGGTGGCCGAGGTTGGCCCACGCGGCGTCGAGCACCTCGTCGGTGAGCCGGTGCGCATCGACGCTCGTGAGCGGCACACCCGCCGGGTCGCGCACCACGAGCACGGCGTCGTCGCGGGCGCCGGCCACCCCGGCGGCGACGACGTCGGGCACCACGGCCCCGGTGCGGGCGGCGAGGAGCAGGACGTAGGCCTCGTGCTCGACCTGGCCCTCACGGGTGAGTGAGAGCGTGGGCCCCGAGTCCTTGTACCAGACGAAGCGCCAGAGCTTGTGGAACAGGCGGGCGTCGGTGCTGTCACGACCGAGGACGGCGATGCCCAACCCACCGTTGGGCCCGGCGCGGTAGCGGCTGCGCCCCCAGCGCTGCTCGGGAGCGAGCACGAGGCCTTCCGTGGGCACCCCGAGGTCGTGGAGCGACTGCTGGACCTGGGCGGGCGACGGCGTCGCGGCCGGCGACCCGAACACCAGGTGGGCCACCGCAGCCATGCCCCAGCCCAGGAAGAGGCTGGCGACCACCGCGATCGGCAGGCCGGCACCGAGGCCGAGCGCGCCCAGGGCCGTGACCCAGTACACGACCTCGAGCAGTCGGCGGGCGGGACGGGTGAGGTAGGGGCGGGCGGCGAGGATGACCGCCGCGACCGTGGCGAGGGGGACGACCGGGAAGTCAGGGTCCTGACCGTGGAGGCTCGTGCCGGCGTCGACGAGGGCGTCGGGGAGGTCGACCAGCTCCCGGAGCCCGGCCGAAACGAGCCACGCGACCCCGCCGGCGACAAGGAGGGTCCCGAGCAGGCGACCCCGGCGGGCGACGAGCGCGGTGACGACCAGTGCGGCGGCCAGGACCACACCGGTCAGGTAGAACCCCTGGAACAGCGTGCCCAGCGTGCCCGGGAGGCTGGCGAGGAAGCTCAGGATGCCGCCTTCGACGGCGGTGCCCTTGACCGCCCCGGCCGCGAGCACGCCCACGACGACGGTGGCGAGGAGCGATTTGGCGATGTCGGACGGCCGGCGTCGGATGCGCCCCTCGGCCACGATGCCGAACACCGATGACGTCCACCGCCGCTCGATGACCGAGGTGACGACGGGGAGGAAGCCGGTGGGAGCTCCCTCCGGTGGCGCGGTCGCGGCCATGTCCGCAGGATCCTAGGAGAAGCGGAGGAGCCCGTGACCCTTGGGTTAACCTCACTCGCCCATGGACACGGCCAGCGCCTCGTCGCTCGCCCTCATCATCGTGGCGGCGGTGCTGGCGCCCTTGGCCGCCGAGGCCCTGCGCCGGTTCCGGATCCCCGGTGTCGTCCTCGAGATCGCGTTCGGCGTGGTCATCGGCCAGCAGGTGCTCGGGCTCGCCGAGGTGACTCCGGTGGTGGCCGGCTTCGGCAACCTGGGCCTCAGCTTCTTGATGTTCCTCGCCGGCTACGAGATCGACCTCGAGCGCATCAGGGGCCGGCCGCTGAGCCTTGCGACCCGGGGTTGGTTTCTTTCGCTGGCCATCGGCCTGGCCTGCGGTGCGGTGATGGTGCTCGACGGCTTCGCCCATTCGGACCTGCTGATCGGCCTGGCCGTGACCACGACGGCGCTGGGGACGCTGCTGCCGATGCTGAGCGATGCCGGCGTGCTCGAGTCACGCTTCGGTGGGCTCGTCCTCGCCGTCGGCACCGTGGGCGAGTTCCTCCCCATCGTCGCCATCGCCCTGCTGCTCACGAGCGACAACCCGGGTCTCACGGTGATCCTGCTGGTCGTGTTCATCGCGCTCGCGGTGGCCGCCACCCTGATCGCCACCCGAGCGCGCACCCCGAAGGTGGTCGAGCTCATGCGCCGCCACCTCGACTCGAGCGCCCAGCTCCCGGTGCGCATCGCCGTCCTGCTCGTGGTGGCCCTGGTGTGGGTGGCCGGTCACCTCGGTCTCGACGTCCTCCTCGGCGCGTTCACCGCGGGCATCATCGTGCGGCTCTTCACCGCCGGAGACCAGGCCGAAGCGGTGGGGTCGAAGCTCTCGGCCCTCGGCTTCGGCTTCCTCATCCCCATCTTCTTCGTGGTCAGCGGCATGAAGTTCGACCTCGACGCGCTGCTCGACGAGCCCTCCACCCTCCTGCGGGTGCCGGTCTTCCTCGCCTTGTTCCTCCTCGCCCGTGGCGTGCCGGCCATGGTCCTGTACCGCAACGACCTGTCCCGGCGGGACCGGGCCGCCCTGGCCTTCTTCTCGGCCACAGCGCTTCCCCTCGTCGTGGTCATCACCGAGATCGGCCTGGAGACCGAGCGCATGCTCCCCGAGAACGCCGCCGCGCTGGTGGGCGCAGGCATGCTGTCGGTGCTGATCTACCCGCTGGTGGGCTTCGCCCTCCACGGACGCGACGCCGCCGAGGCGTCCGTCGGGGCCCCGGCGCCCGCTGACTCCTGAGTCAGTCACGCAGGGTGGACCAATAAACCACTTTCAGCGTTTGCCAAGTCACCCCAGGTGATTTAGGCTCCTCCCCACAACTGAGGCACCGGGGGGCGACTGTGGGGACATCTCTCGGGCGGGACGAAGGGAAGCGCCGACGGCGGTGGACCGTGAGGCGGGCGATGGCGGCGAGCGCCGCTGCACTCGCCATCGCGAGCGCGTCGCTGGTCGTGGTCGCGCCACCGGCGAGCGCCGACGGCGACCGGGGCCGCGAGGCCGGCTGGTCGGAGCCGAACTCCCGCCAGCGGTGGGGCCAGGAGTTCCGCTCGTGGGGCTCGGTGCGGCCCATCCTCCGGCGCGAGATCCGCGACATCATCCGCTCCGACTGGGCCGAGCGCCGCGACGCCGACGGCCAGGGCATCGACGTCGCGCTCGTCGACACGGGCATCGCCCCCGTGCCGGGGCTCGACGACCAAGGCCTCGTGGTCAACGGTCCCGACCTCTCGCTCGACCTCCAGGCCGGGCTCCCGGCGGGAGTCGACGCCTACGGCCACGGCACCCACATGGCCAGCATCATCGGCGGCGAGGGCGGCATGGCCCGCGAGTCGCGCATCGTCAACGTGAAGGTGGGTGCCTCCGACGGGGCCGTCGACGTGTCCCAGATGATCGCCGCCATCGACTGGGTGGTGCAGCACCGCCGGGACCCGGGCATGAACATCCGGGTGCTCAGCCTGTCGGGGGGCACCGACTCGACCCAGTCCTACCTCGTCGATCCGCTGGCCCACGCGGTCGAGTCCGCGTGGCACCACGGGATCGTGGTCGTGGCGGCCGGGGGCAACTCGGCCGGCCCCCTGGCCGACCCGGCCGTCGACCCCTACGTGATCAGCGTCGGGGCGGCGGACATGCGCAACCCCTCCGATCGGGGCGATGACGTCGTGGCCCCCTTCTCGGCACTGGGCACGCCGGAGCGGGGGGTCGACCTGGTGGCCCCGGGCGTGTCGGTCCTGGGCCTCCGTGCCCCCGGATCGGTGGTCGACCTCGCCAACCCGGCGGCCGTGGTGGCCGGGTCGCTGTTCAAGGGATCGGGCACCTCGCAGGCCGCGGCGGTGGTGGCGGGCGCCGCCGCCCAGCTGCTGAGCGACCGTCCCGAGCTCACCCCGGACCAGCTGAAGGCCCTCCTCGTGGGCACGGCTCGGCCGTTGCCCGATCCCACGCTGCCCGGCCAGGGCGCCGGCATCGTCGACCTCCGGGCCGCGCTGCGGGCCCCGACTCCGGTGGCCGACCAGACCCACCCGGTGTCGACGGGGACGGGATCGATCGAAGCGGCTCGGGGTGGCGAGCACCTGGTCGGCACCGACGGGACGGTGCTCCAGGGCGAGATCGACCTCCAGGGCGCGCCATGGGCCCCGGCCACGTGGGCCCCGCTCGCCGCCGCGGGCGCGGCGTGGGACGGCGGGGTGTGGAACGGCAACGTGTGGGCCGGTGCGGGCTGGCAGGGCATGGGGGTGAGCGGGTCGCCCTTGCAGGGCCACACCTGGCGGTCCGAGGTCTGGACGGGACACACCTGGCGGGCCGATCTCTGGCTGGGCCACACGTGGCGGGGCCACACCTGGCGGGAAGGGACGTGGGAGTGACCGGCGGCGGGTCGGGGAGTTGACGCTTCCGAACGCCGCTGACGCCACGGACGAACCGGGTGCACCGGACGCACTGGGCGACGCGCAGGAGCATCCGGGCGAGGTCGACTTGGAGGCCGGTCGTCGTCGGGTGCTGTGGCTGTGTGGAAGTCTGGGCGTTCTCCTCGTCGGTCTTCTGGGCGCGTTGGGCGGCGCCGAGGTGCACCAGGACGTCCACGGCGTGCACTGGGGGATCTTCGCCCTCGTGGTCGTGCTCTACCTGCTCGCCGAGGTCTTCGAGGTGGAGATCGAGCTGCGCCGGGAGTCGCATGCGTTCGCCCTGACCTCCGTGCCGCTGGTCGTGGGCCTGTTCTTCCTCCCTGTCACGCTGGTGGTGCTGGCCCGCGTCCTGGCCTCTGCGGTCGTGCTGGTCCTCCTGCGCCGCCAGCGGGGCGAGAAGCTGCTGCTCAACCTGCTGTCCCATGCCCTCGAGGTGGCGGTCGGCGGCGTGGTCCTGGTCAGCATCGGCGTGCCGACCGAGCTCGGCCCCGAGGCCTGGTTGGCGGCGGCCGCCGCGGTCATCGCCGCGGACCTGGTGGGCGGCGTCGTCGTCACGGCTGCCATCAGCCTCCACCAGGGCGCCTGGGAGCCGTCGCTGCTCTGGGGCATCTGGGTGCCGATGGTGATGGCCGTCATCGACCTCGCCGTGGCCCTCATGATCGTGAGCGGCCTCGAGGAGGGGTGGCTCGAGGCGTGGCTCGCGGTGCCCATCATCGTGTTCGTGGTGGGGATGTCCCGCGCCTATGCCCGGGTCGTGGCCCGCCACAACGCCATGGCGCGCCTGGACGCGTTCGCCCGGGACCTCGGCGCCGCCGTCGCCGCGGGCGACGTCGAGGCGAGCCTGCTCCCGCGCGTCGCGGACGTGCTGCGGGCGGACACGGCGTGGGTGTGGTCGCCCGACGCGCCCGATGCCTCGAAGCGGGTGCACCGCGTCGGCGAGGGAACCATCGGCACCGAGCCGGTGACCGGCTTCGACCGGACCACCGCGACGGCGCGCGAAGGGGTCCGCCTCTACGGACCGAAGGGGCATGCCTCCGCCGAGCTCGCCGCCGCCGGGCTCTCCGAGGCGCTCGTCGAGTGCCTGACCGTGGGCGAGGGTCACCGGGTGGTGATCGGAGTGGGTGACCGCAGCGGCGCCACCCGTCGATTCGACCGCGAAGACGCTCGGCTGTTCGCCACCCTGTGTTCGCACGCCGCCGTGTCGCTGCGCAACGTCGGGCTGGTGGACCGGCTCCGGGCCGAGTCGGCGGGCAACGAGTTCCTGGCGACCCACGACTCCCTCACCGGTCTCCCCAACCGGACGCTCTTCCAGCGTCGCCTGGAGGAGCGGCTCGCCGCCGGAGGGAGCGCCTTCGCCGTGCTGCTCGTCGACCTCGACCGGTTCAAGGAGGTCAACGACACCCTCGGCCACGCCAGTGGGGACGAGCTGCTCATCGAGGTCGGTCGTCGGTTGGGCACCTGGATGCGCGATGACGGCCTGCTCGCCCGCCTCGGCGGGGACGAGTTCGCGCTCCTCGTGACCGCCGCGGGCCCGGTCGCCGCGGCCCAGCGTGCCCAGGAGGTCCTCTCCCAGCTCCGCCAGCCCTTCAGCGTCGGCGAGGTCGACGTCGACGTCGACGCCAGCATCGGGGTGGCGCTTCCCGGCGACGGCGCGACCGACGGATCCGGCTTGCTGCGCCAGGCCGACGTGGCGATGTACGCAGCCAAGGCGGAGCACGCGGGGGTGGTCGTCTACGCCGCGGACCTGGACCACTACAGCCCCAAGCGGCTCGCCATGGTCGGCCGCCTGCGTCACGCCATCGAGGTCGACGAGCTGGTGCTCGAGTACCAGCCGCAGGTGGACCTGGCCGACGGCACCATCGTCGGGGTCGAGGCCCTCGTGCGCTGGCGCCAGGCCGGGCGCCGCAGCCTGCCCCCCACGGAGTTCATCCCCGTGGCCGAGCGCACCGACATCATCCACCCCCTCACCCGACACGTCCTGGGCATGGCCATCGCCCAAGCCGGGGTGTGGCAACGGGCGGGGCGTCCGCTGCGGGTGTCGGTCAACGTGTCCGCCCGCAACCTCGTCGAGGACGACCTCGTCGAGAGCATCGGCGCCATGCTCGCGGCCGAGCGCGTGCCCGCGTCCGCCCTGGAGATCGAGCTCACCGAGACGACGCTGATGGTCAACCCCGGTCGAGCGGCCGTGATGATGGGACGCCTGCGCGAGCTCGGCGTCCGGGTGGCCATCGACGACTTCGGCACCGGACACTCCTCGCTGTCCTACCTGACCACGCTCGACGTCGACACGTTGAAGATCGACCAGTCGTTCATCGCCGCGATGGCCGCCGACGCGACCGCCGAGACCATCGTCCACGCGATCATCGACCTGGCCCGCAACCTGGGCCTCGACGTGGTCGCCGAAGGGGTGGAGACCACGGCGTCGGCCCGGGCGCTGGTCCGCATGGGCTGCGTGTCCGCGCAGGGCTTCCTCTTCAGTCGACCACTCCCGGTCGAGTACCTCGACCCGTGGCTGGTCAACCACGACCTCGAGCGCCTGTACCCCACCGACCGCGGCGGCGTGTACGACATCGACCTCCGCGAGCACCAGCCCGCCATCGAGCTGCGCTATCCGGTGCTCCCGCCCGAGCCCCCGCTCACCCGCCCCTAGCACTCGATCCTGGTGTCAGAACGCGTGGGGTGACGGTCAGCGGCCGTGGCAGAGCTTGGCCTTGCGGCCGCTGCCGCACGGGCACGGGTCGTTGCGGCCGGCGCCGGCGAAGATGCCCATGACCTCGTCGGCGAAGCGGCCCTGACGGAGCAGATCGGCCATCAGGCGCATGGGCCCGTCGACGTGGTTGAAGAAGCGGCGGTACCCGGCACAGAGGTAGTTGAGGCCCGGGTCGCCGTCGGGGGTGGTGGTGAACCGGTTCTTGGGGCACTCGCCCTGGCAGGCGAAGCGCACCTCGCAGTCGAGGCAGTACTGGGGCAGCGTGTCGCGCTTGGCCTCGCCGAAGGCACGCTGCTGGGGGGACGCCATCAGCTCGACGAGGTGGGTGTCGACGATGTTGCCGAGCAGGTGGGCGGGCTCGACGAAGTGGTCGCAGGAGTAGAGGTCCCCGTTGTGCTCGAGGGCCACGGCGTCGCCGCAGGTCTCGCCGAAGATGCACAACGACGCCGGCGCCCCCACCCAGGACGCCAGGGCGGCGTCGAAGTGGGGCACGAACACCCGGCCGACGTCGTGGCGCAGCCACTCGTCGAAGACCGACACGAGGAACTCGCCCCACGCCTCGGGATCCACCGAGCGGACGGTGACCCGGTCGCCCTCCTGGTAGCCGGTGTCGTTGTCGCGCTCGACGATGGGGATGAGCTGGACGTGTGCCGCGCCGAGCTCGTCCCGGAACCACCGGTAGATCTCCAGCGGCGCGTGCTGGTTGGCGGCGTGCACCGTGCACAGGACGTTCCAGTCGACGCCGTGGGCCTTCAGCAGCTCGAGGCCCCGCAGCACCTTGTCCGACGTCGGCCCGCCCCGCTTGTCGACCCGGTAGGCGTCGTGCAGGTCGGGAGGGCCGTCGATGCTGATGCCGACGAGGAACCGGTGCCGGGCGAGGAGCTCGCACCACTCGTCGGTGAGGAGCGTGCCGTTGGTCTGGATGGTGTGCTCGAGGCGCTGGCCGGGCCGCTTGAGCGACTCGGCCAGCTCCACCGCTCGGCGGAAGAAGTCCACACCCATCAGCGTGGGCTCGCCGCCCTGCCACGCGATGGTGGCGGTCGGCCCGTCCATCGACTCGAGGAGCTGGCGGAGGTACTGCTCGAGGACGTCGTCGCCCATGCGGAACCGGTCGCCGGGGTAGAGCGCCTCTTTCGACAGGAAGAAGCAGTACTCGCAGTCCAGGTTGCAGATGGGGCCGGTCGGCTTGGCCAGGACGTGGAACTGCGCCGGCGCGGTGAGCGGGCGGGGGGAAGGCAGCGCCGGCCCGGGCGGGGCGCCGTCGGAGCGGCGGCCGAGCGAGACGGGGGTCGGGGCCATCTCCTCAGGCTAGAGAGGTGTGGAGGTCCGGGGTGCCGAAGGTCCGCGCACTAGCGTGCGCACAGGTGGTTACGAGACCGGTGAGGGGACAGTGAGCGAGCAGACCGACGTGTCGATGGGCGACGAGAGCACGGCGCCCGCCAAGGAGAAGGCAGTCCTGCTGGCGCTGGTCCTCGTGGCCGCGGTGGCCAACCTGAACCTCGCGGTCGCGAACGTGGCCCTACCCGACATCGGCAAGGCGTTCACCGCCTCGCAGACCTCCCTCGACATGGTCGCGGTCGGGTACTCGCTGGGGCTGGCGGCCTCGGTCCTCTGGCTCGGGGCCCTGGGTGACCGGTACGGGCGCAAGCTGATGCTGCTGCTCGGCGTGGGCCTGTCGGTCCCGGCGTGCCTCCTGGCCGCCTTCGCCCCGAGCATCGGCGTGCTCATCGCCGCCCGCATCCTCGGCGGGTTGTCGGCGGGCATGGCCTACCCCACGACGCTCGCACTCATCACGGCCCTCTGGTCCGGCGCGGCCCGCACCCGCTCGATCGCGCTCTGGTCGGCCCTCGGCGGCGGCATCTCGGCGCTCGGCCCGCTCATCGCGGGGGCGTTGCTGCTGCACTTCTACTGGGGCTCGGTCTTCCTCGTGACGCTTCCCCTGGCGGCCGTCGCCTTCCTCCTCGCGTGGCGCCTCGTGCCGGCCCACGTGAACGAGTCCTCCGATCCGGTGGACAACCTGGGCGGGATCCTGTCGGTCGTCATGGTGGCGGCGGTGGTCCTGGCCATCAACATCGCTCCCGTCCCCGACGAGGGCACCGTCGCGCTCGGCCTCGCAGTGCTCGCCCTGGCCGCCGGGGCGGCGTTCCTCATCCGCCAGCGGCGGGCCGCGAACCCCCTCTACGACCTCAAGGTGGCGGCCCGCCGCATCTTCTGGGTGGCCGCGCTCGCCGGCATCATCGTGTTCGGCTCGCTCATGGGCGCCATGTTCGTGGGCCAGCAGTTCCTCCAGAACGTGCTCGGCTACTCGAGCCTCGACGCCGGCGCGGCCATCCTCCCCGCGGTGGTCTGCATGGTGCTGGCCGCCCCCCGCTCGGCCAAGCTCGTCGAGGCCAAGGGCGCCCGCTTCACGCTGCTCAGCGGCTACGTGTTCTGCATGCTCGGCTTCCTCACCATGTTGCTGTTCTGGGAGGACGGGATCTCGTACTGGCTGGTCGGGCTGGCCTACGCCTTCGTCGGGCTGGGCGTGGGCCTCGCCGGTACCCCCGCGTCGCACTCGCTCACCGGGTCGGTGCCCGTCACCCGGGCGGGCATGGCCTCGGGGACTGCCGACCTCCAGCGCGACCTCGGCGGCGCCATCATGCAGTCGATCATGGGTGCGCTGCTGACCGCCGGCTACGCGGCCGCCGTGGCGACGGCCATCGCCGGAGCGCCCTCGGCCGACCAGGCGCGCATCACCGACAGCGTGCAGACGCAGCTCCAGCGCTCCTTTGCCAGCGCCGAGGCCGTGGCCGAGCAGCACCCGCAGTACGCCTCCCAGATCACCGCCGCGGCGAAGACGTCCTTCGTCGACGGCCAGGACTGGGCCTACGTGGCCGGAGTCGCCGCCATCCTGGCCGGCGCGGCCCTGGTGTTCTTCCTGTTCCCCCGCCACGACCGCGAGCTCGCCCTGCTCGAGGAGTACGAGCGCGAGGACACCGCCGCGGCGGGGGGCTGAGGCGAGGGCTCAGACCGGCTCGGCCATCGACTCGAGGCGACCCGAGGCGATGGCGTCGCACAACGCCTGGTGGTCGAGTTCGTTCTGGGTGGCGTAGGCCCGGGAGAACGCAGCGATCGAGCGGTCGAACCGACTCCCGTTGCCCAGGTAGGCGCTGATGGCGATGGGGTCGCCCGAGCGGGCGTGGGCCCGGGCGAGGGTCCAGGCGCACATCTCCCCGTACATGCCCATGGTCCGGGGGGTCATGGTCTCGACGACGGCCGAGCCCTTCCCGTCCCACAGCTGACGCATGTAGTAGTCGTGGTCGCGGCCGTCCATGGCGAGGGTGCCGGGGATGCGCTCCCAGCCGAGGAAGATGTCGCTGCTGGTCTGCATGAGGCGCTGGCCCTCGACCACCCGCTGGCCCTGCTCGGCGTACACGGTCGGCTCGAGGAAGCGCTCGAGCACGGACGCCTCGGCCTCCTTGATCTGGAGGAAGAGGGGGTCCTCGTTGTCGCGGCCCACGAACAGGGCCAACCAGCACCGGGTGCCCACCGAGCCCACACCGACGACCTTCCGCGCCAGCTGTACGAACCGGTACGTCCCGAGCAGGTGGGCGCGATCCGCGCTGAGGGTGTCGCGGTAGGACCCGAGCGCACCGACGACGATGTCATGGGCCTTCTCGACCGACTCGCCGGCGAGGTCCTCGAAGGGCACCAGGAGCGGCCGGTGGCTCCGGAAGCGCAGCTCGCCGTCGACCTCTTCGGTGAGCTTGGCCAGGGCCTTCATGCGGGTCTTGGACTCCGCCTTCGTGACCAACCGGGCCATGCTCGCGGACTCCTTGGCCCGGGCCCGGGCGCCCCAACGCTCCTGGATCCCGTCGATGTCGAGCCGGATGTACCAGGTGTCGAGGTTGCTGGTCGCCGCGAACGAGGCCATGGCCTCCCGGTAGGCGCGCACGGTCTGCAACAGCACCGTTCCCGTCGTGGCGTCCGGGAACCCGCGGGAACGCCCGGCGACCTCGATGCTGGCCGCGAGGCGCTTCACGTCCCACTCGAACGGGCCCGGCAGGGTCTCGTCGAAGTCGTTCACGCTGAATACGAGCTTGCGCTCGGGGGACTGGAACAGGCCGAAGTTGGACAGGTGGGCGTCGCCGCACAGCTGGACGGTGAGCCCGGAGTCGGGCACGGACGCGAGGTCGGCGGCCATGACGAGGGCGGCGCCGCGGAAGAACGCGAACGCGGAGGTCGACATGCGGCCGTGGCGCAACGGCACCAGCTCGGGCACGCGGGTGGCGGCCTGCTCCTCGATGAACTCGACCGGGTCGCGCCGGTCGGTGGCGGGGGACCACTCGCCGTGGCTCTTCCGGGAGACGCGCTCTCGAGCTGCTCGGCCGAAGGCGATGCGCTCGTCGATGGTCATGGTGGACTGGTCGTACTCGGTGGACATGATGTGCTCAGGTGCTCCTGGGAGGGGTGTCGATGGCTCGGTAGGCGGCGACGGCGTCGGAGAGCGTGGCGTAGAAGGCGTCTTCCCCCAGAAGGTCGACCAGCCCATACCGCTCCATGAGGGCACGGACCTGGGGGAGCGGCTCGGCGACCACCAGGCGAACGCCATGGTCGGTGAGGCTGGCGTGGACCTGTCGGAGGGCCTCGGCCCCGCTGTAGTCCACGTCGTCGATGACCATGGAGTCGATGCAGATCCAGCGGAGGGTCTCACCGCCGGTCTCGGCGGTGTCGACGATCAGGGCGAGGTCCTCCACGAGGTGGTTGGCGTTGGCGTAGTAGATCCCGCCGGCGAAGCGGTACACGACGAGGCCGGGAAGGGTGCGGGCGTCGGGGCGGAACGGCGCCTGGCGCCAGGCGGGGTCGCCGTCGACGGGCACCATCACCGAGGTGACCGGGCGGTACGAGTTGCGCAGGTGGTCGATCACGGAGAGGACGATCGCCAGGATGATGCCCTGCTCGACGCCGACCGCGATCACCGCGACCGCGGTGGCGAGGGCGACGACGAACTCGTCGGGTCGGAGGCGGAGGATCCTGCGCATCCCGCCGAGGTCGACGAGCTCGATCCCGATCAGGAACACCACTGCCGCGAGCACGGCGTTGGGCATGTACTGGAGCGGCGCGGTCAAGAAGAGCAGAACGATGACGACGATCGCACCGGTGGTCAGCTGGGCCACCTGGTTGCGCCCGCCGGCGCCGTCGACCATCTGCGTCTTGGTGGGGCTGCCGTTCACGAGGAACGTCCCGCTGAGGCCGGCGGCGATGTTGGCGGCGCCCAGGCCGACGAGGTCGACGTTCTCGTCGAAGTCGTCGTTGTACTTCGCGGCGTAGGCGCGTGAGGTGGCTGCGCTCTGGGCGAGGATCAGGATGAACACCGAGATCGCGGTCGGGATGAGCGAGGCGATCGCGTTGACACCGCCCGAGGGCAGGCCGAGCGAGGGGAGCCCGCTGGGCACCTTGCCGAGCGTCGACACCCCGTGGTCGACCAGGTCCCAGTGCCAGCTGACCGCGATGGCCCCGATCACCGCGATGAGCGCGCCGGGGACCTTCTTCGTGACGTACTTCGATCCCAAGATGACGACGATCACTGCGGCAGAGACCGCCACCGTGGACCAACTGACGTCGCCCACGTTCTGGAGCGTGCTCACGAGCTTGCCGATGGTGCCGTTGTCGGTGCGTCCGAGCAGCGTGATCCCGGTGCCTTCCTGGATCCCGAGGAGGCCGCCGACCTGCCCACAGGCCACCTGTACGCCCACGCCGGTGAGGAAGCCGATCAGGACGGTGCGCGAGAGGAAGTCGGCGAGGAACCCCAGCTTCACGAGGCGAGCCAGCAGGAGGAACGCCGCGGCCATGAGCGCGAGCAGTCCCGCGAGAGCCACGTACTCCTTGGAGCCGGTCGCGGCGAGGCCGGCCAGGCCCGCGGCCATCACCGCCGCGGTCGCGGAGTCGGCCCCAACCACCAGGTGGCGCGAGGAGCCGAGGACGGCGAAGACGACCACCGGGAGCACGATCGTGTAGAGGCCGGTGATGACCGGCATGCCGGCGATGGTGGCGTACCCCATGACCTCGGGGATGGCGAGCGCCGCGAGCGTGATGCCGGCCACGACCTGGGTCGTGATGCCCGCCCGGTCGAGCGGCAGGAGACCCTGGAAGAAGGGGCGGCGCCGAGCGGGTGTGCCCGTGGGTTCGGAGGGTGCGGGGGTATCGCCGGTGGTGTCCGTTGACATGGTGAACCCGTCCTGTTCCCTCTGTCGTCACGCCCCGTTCAAGGCCACGAGAGACTAAACCGCCTGGTTTCACCCCATGTGGACGATTCGTTCCCCGAACGCGGGCGCGTGTCGAACCCTGGGGTTACTCTGCGCCACGACCTTGAGGAGGCGCCATGTTCAACCACGCCGAGAACGATCCTGACGACACGCTGGCTCCTGCGTACGGCAGCCGCTCTCTCTCGGAGCCCGTGCCGAAGTACCGCCTGCCCGAAGGGGACATGCCCGCCCGCCTGGCGTACCAGCTCATCCACGACGAGCTCGCCCTCGACGGCAACCCGGCGCTGAACCTCGCCACCTTCGTCACCACCTGGATGGAGCCTGAGGCCGAGAAGCTCATCAACGAGACCCTCAACGTCAACAGCATCGACCAGGACGAGTACCCCCAGACCACCGAGATCCAGAACCGGTGCGTCAGCATCCTCGCCGACCTCTTCCACGCCGACGACTCGGCCCACGCCATGGGAACCGCCACGGTCGGCTCGTCCGAGGCCATCCACCTCGCCGGTCTCGCCATGAAGTGGCGCTGGCGTAAGGCCCGCGAGGCCGAGGGCAAGTCCACCGATCACCCGAACCTCGTGATGAGCGAGACGGTGCAGGTGTGCTGGGAGAAGTTCGTCCGCTACTTCGACGTCGAGCCCCGCTTCGTTCCCATCACCGCCGAGCGCACGGTCATCGACCCGGCCCTGGCCATGGAGCTCGTCGACGAGAACACCATCGGCGTCGTGGGCATCCTCGGCTCGACCTACACCGGTGAGTTCGAGGACATCCAGGGCCTGTCCGACGCCCTCGACGCCCTCCAGGAGCGCACCGGCCTCGACGTCCCGCTCCACGTGGACGGCGCCAGCGGCGCCTTCGTGGCCCCCTTCACCCAGCCCGACCTGGCGTGGGACTTCCGCCTGCCGCGGGTGAAGTCCATCAACGCCTCCGGCCACAAGTACGGCCTGGTGTACCCCGGTGTGGGCTGGGCCCTCTGGCGGGACAAGAGCCAGCTGCCCGAGGAGCTCATCTTCCACACCAACTACCTGGGCGGCGACCAGCCCACCTTCGACCTCAACTTCTCGCGTGGCGCCAGCCAGATCGTGGCGCAGTACTACAACTTCCTGCGCATGGGTCGTGAGGGTTACACGGACGTGATGACCCGCCTGTCGGCCACCGCCGACTACCTGAGCGACCTCGTCGAGGCGAGCCCGTACCTCGAGCTCATGAGCAAGCGCAACGCCCTACCCCTCGTCTGCGCCAAGGTGGCCGACGGCATGGGCTTCACCGCCTACGACATCAGCGCCAAGATGAAGGAGCGGGGCTGGATCGTGCCGGCCTACACGCTCGCCAAGGACGCCGACGACGTCTCGGTCATCCGGGTCGTGGTGCGCGAAGGCATGAGCCGCGACATGGCCGACCTGCTGATCGCCGACTTCCACCGCGTCGGCGACGAGCTCGGCGCCCTACCGCCCGAGATCCGCTCCCAGAAGCCCCACCAGGAGCACAAGCGCGCCAAGGTCTGCTGAGGTCGCGGCCCTGCCCGGCGGTCAGGTCGACGCCGGGTTTGGGTCGCCGCCGACGTCGTCTGGCACAGGAGTGCTGGCCGCGAGTTGCTGATCGACAGCGCCAAGCAGGTCGGGAATCGGGTCCGACAACAGCACGTCGGTCCACGCGAGGCAGATGTCCGCCGCCCATTTGGCCGTCTCGGCCGGCGTGGCGCTGCTTCGCCCAGACCCTTCACGGACCGTCTGCGCGTAGGACCGGACCGCGTCGCCTTGCCCCGCGGTCCACGAGGTCACGTACAGGCCGTTGTCGTTCAGCGCGATCTCGTCTTCGTAGCGTGATCGAAGGACCTCGAGTGCTGCGAAGTTCGAGCGTCGGTCAGGGAGTTTGTGGAGCACCAGGTCCACTTTGGTGTCAGCTGCGGTGACCTTGATGAGGAAGTGTCCGTCCGCTGGTTCGAGGCCAGCCGCCTTCGGCGGCCGCATCTCGATGAATGCACCGCCCGTGTGCATGCGGACCCGTTCGAGGCCGGCGGCCTCCAGGCGGGAACGCACCTCGGCGAGCACTGCGGCCAGATAGCTGCGCGGACTCTCCGTCCCTGGATCAGCCTTGGCCGCCGGGGCGACATGGGGTACGCCGGTATCGGGAGCCACTGCGGGCTCGATGCCAGCACCCTTGTGGATCAGTTCGAAGAGGTCCACCCACCGTTGGCAGTCGCTCGATTCGACGTTGTCGCGAAGGTAGGCGACGAGGGGCCACTTTGCCGCACTCGTCCAGTCGTACTGGTAGCCGACCTCAGGTGGGTTCAGCTTCTCCTTCCGCTTGAGCCATCCCTGGTCCTCGCAGACGGCCAGGAATCCTTCGTGCAGGCTGTTCGGCCAGAGATCCTCGGCCTCGTAGCGGATGTTCTGCTTGCTTGCGTGGAAGACCGCGGCGTAGCTGAAGATCGACTTGCCCCTCTTCCACTCGTCGGTCTTCTTGCCGATCTGACTCAGCATGTTGGCCGCCTCGCGGCCCGGATCGTCATCATCGAAGAGTGCCGCGACCTTCACCGCCGATGGGGACGTGGATCGAGCGAGGAGTGCCTGCATCACCGCTAGGTGGGCGCCGCCACCTGATGCAAGGCCTGCGCCCGCATGAAGGAAGTGGACTCCCGCCAAGAGATCTGGCCGACCCGCCGCAGTGAGCGCGAGCTCGGCGAACGCCTGGTCGGTGGGGCCTTCGACCACGAGGATCAGGCTCGTGTCCCCTGGTACGGACTGCGCCCGGTCGATCCATTCGACGGAGAGCCGATCTCGGAACAGCCCACCCATGACGGGAGCGTGTGGATCGGCGCCGGTCGCCTCCGCGCTGATGACCGTGCGCCCCTCGCCGTCCTTGTCGAGCGCGAAGACCTTCGAGTCCCCCAGCCGAGAGACGATGTAGGGCGAGTGGGTCGTGACCAAGAGAGAGACGTCCCGGCGGTCTGCGAGGGCCTCCAGGTCCTCGCGGAGCTGCTCCTGGGCGGCCGGGTGCAGGAACGACTCGGGCTCCTCGACGGCGAACAGCATGGATCGTTTCCCGACGTCCGCGAAGTGGCGCAGCATCGCGATGATCAGTCCCCCACGTACCCCTGTGCCCTTGTCGGCGAGATCGGTCACCGCACGGTCGCTCACCCGGACAGCCATGTGAGCGAGCGTCTCCTCCAGAGGGAGGACGCTGGGGTCGAGAGTCACCCCGGAGATCTCTGGAAAGAGGTCGTGCACCTCCTCGGAGATCCGGTCGGCCAGCGGCTTGAGCAGCCCGCCTCGCAGCTCGTCCTCGTACTTCTCCCGGCTCTGGTTCGCGGCCTTGAACTCCGCCCGGAGGTCCTCCAGGAGGACGTTGTGCAGGATGTCCCGGAACTTGCCTTCCATGAGGCTCTCGAGTGACTGGCCGCTGCTGATCATCACGAAGTGCAGGCACTTGTGAAACTGCTCGATCGTCCGGCGAGCGAGGTCATCTTCGTCACCCAGGCTGAGGGCGCCACCTCCGCGGGCGACGAACACCTCCCGACGAGTGCCCACGGAGTCGGCGGCGCCTTCGATGGTCACGCGGAGCTTGACCACCCCGTCCTCCGCGTAGGTGCGCTTGGCTGTCGGGTTCACCTTCCGCTCGTACTGCTCGAGGTACTTGAGCAGCGTCTTCTCCTTGCTGCTGCGACCTTGGACGGGAACCTGGAAGGTGAGGGTCACCGAGGGCTTCGACCAATTCCAGAGGCTCGGCATGTCAGCGGAGCGGTCGAAGGCGCAATCGGGGTCGAGGGCGAGGGCCAAGGCCCTGAAGACGTTCGACTTGCCGGCGTTGTTCGGCCCCGTGATGGCGTTCATGCCTTCGCCGAGGTCGAGCCGGAACGACTCGTTGCTGTCGTAGTCGTGGAACAGCGAGCGGTAGTTCTTGATCTCGATCCGATCGAGCTTCACGCCTCGGCCTCCCGCTCACGGAGCGCTTCGTAGGTGGTGCGCATGACCTCCGACTCGATCGTCTTCTCCCGCTGCCGTGCGCTCAGCTCGTGGCGTCCCGTTCCGCAGCTGGCATTCGCCACGTCATGCTCCCTGTCGTCGCCTGCCTCGATCAGCAGGACGCCGATGCTAGGACGAAGGGCCGGTGGGGCGTTCAGCTGAACGTCTTCGAGTCGCGAGCGCCCACGCCGCCGCCCGTTCCAGAGCGAAGAACGGTGCGAAGGCCACCAGGAACAGCGGGTAGGGGAACACCACGAGCATGAGGGCCGCGATGGCGGCGTGCATCACCCACGCCGCCGCGACCCAGGTGTTGCGCCACCAGCCGCCCAGCAGCGCGATCGGGGCGGCGAGCTCGATCAGCACCGAGGCCGCCGCCATCGGGCCGAGCGCCCCCGGGTGGCGCACGGCGAGGGGAGCGAGGGGCGACGGGGAACCGCCGAGCACCTTGAGGCGGGTGGCCGAGTAGGCGATGTGGTTCCGGAGGGTGTCGCCGCTGATCCAGTCCACGCCGCCGTAGCGCAGCTTGGCCAGGCCGGCGATCGCGTACGTCACGGCCACGATCACGCACAGCAGCACGAGCGGCGGGCCGTAGGCGCGGTCCCGCCTCGGGCTCGACCGCCGGCGGGCGTCGAACGACCAGGCATCGGCGGATGCCGCCACCCCGAGGACCAGCAGGTGCAGCACGAGCAGGTTCTCGAAGTGCAGGAGCTGTCCCCACGAGGACCGGTAGGTGGCCAGCAGCAGGACCGTGAGGGCGAAGGCCGGCCCGGTGCCCCGGAACCACGCGCCGGCGGTGAAGGCGGTGCCCGACACGAGGGCGAGCCCCAGGGCCGCCGCCACCACCGGGTCGGCGACCGGGCTCCCCATCCAGGCCAGGACGCCGACGCCCTCGAAGCCGCCGGAGCTGCGCCCCCGGAGCGACAGGTAGGCGGGGGAGCGCACGGCGAGGTAGCCGACCGCGAACGCGCCCGTCAGGAGCCGTACCGCGGCCAGGCGCTGCGGTGGGGCGTCGGCATGGAGGGCCCACACGGTCGTCATGTCGGCCCGGGCACCTCGCAGCGGGCGAGGGGCTCCCGTCGGAGGGGCGGGGGGTCGCCCATGGCCTGGTCGACCACGTCGTGGTGCTCCAGCACGATCTCTACCGCCACGATCCGTTCCCCTGTCGGGTTGGCGGCCCCCTCGGTGCCCACTCGGCGGGCGATCTCGTGGCAGCGCTCGTCGACCGTGCCCCTCGCGATGGCCTCCCGCAGCTCGCCGGCGACGACGAGGGGGTCGTCGCTGGCGCCGATGAGGTCGAGGGACAGGCGGGCGGCCGCCCCGTCGTCGGAGATCCCCAACGCCGTGGGGAGGGTCACCCGGTCGGATCGGGCCTGCGAGTACATCGGGTAGGTCGACAGCGGGAAGCTGTCGTGGTCGAGCGCCACCGGCACGACGAGGGTGGCGACCACCGCGACCGTGGCGAGCGCCCAGCGGCGCCGCTGCGTCAGCCGACCTCCGGGCACCGTGTGCCCCTACCCCCTTCGCTCCACCGGTGAGCCGGGCACGTCGCCGGTCAGGTGACCGCGGGCGTGGGGCCGCCGGGTACGAGCCCGACGTCCTCGTCACCGCCGTCGTCCTCGCCCTCTCGCCCGGGGAGGTGGGTCGTGCCGAGGAAGGACAGGAGGGTGATCCCGCCCGCCAGCAGGACGCCGGCCTTCAGCGCCTCGAGCTGAGCCTCGCTGTACGCCTGGAGCAGCGCGTCGCCCTCGGTCGGCGGGATGCCGGCGGCGTCGATGCCGGCTGCGGCCTGGTCGATGGACACGAAGGACACCCCTGCTTCCAGCGAGATGCCGACCTGTTCCTGCGTCGCCGCGCTCACCTGGGGGTTGTCCTCGATCTTGCTGGACACGCTGCTGGCGAGACCGCCGATGACCACGGCACCGATGAGGGCGGTGCCGAGGGCCGCGCCGAGTTGGAGCGCGGTGTTCTGGAGCCCACCGGCCTCGCTGCGACCCTCCTCGCCGACCGACGACTGCACCACGTTGCCCAGTTGCGACACGATCAGGCCCATCCCGATGCCCAGCACGCCCATGGTGATGAGGAACGACAGCGTGTCGATCTCGGGATCGAGCACCGAGAGGAGGCTGGCGCAGGACAACACGATGACGGCGAGGCCGACACGGACCACCAGGCGGGGGCCGGCGCGGCCGGCGAGCTTCGGGCCGATCAGCGCGGTGACGAACATCGTCACCGACACGGGCAGCATGCGCAGGCCCGTCTCGAAGGCGTCGTAGCCCTGCACGATCTGCAGGTACAACGGCATGATGAAGAAGATCCCCAGGAGGACCGTGTTCTGGGCGAGGAACATGACGAGCCCGGAACGCAGGGGTGGGATGCGCAGGCGGTCGAGGCGGACGAGCGGGTCACGGCCGACGCGCTCGCGGCGACGCTGCCAGCGGGTGAACGCGTAGAGGACGCCGCCGCCGAGGGCGATCACGAAGAGCGTGGGGGAGTAGCCGAGCGGCTCGATCGGAGCGTTGCGGGGCTGGACCCACCCCCAGGTGCTGGACTGGAGGGCACCGACGACGATGAGGGCGAGGCCCGAGGCGGAGAGGACCGAGCCGACCCAGTCGAGCTGCGGGGCCTTGCCCTGGCGCGGAGCGTCCGCCATCGAGCGGAGCATGAAGAGGATGAACAGGACGAGCACGACCTCTCCGGCGAAGACGAGTCGCCAGGTGAGGTTGGTGGTGACCCAGCCGCCGAGGATGGGCCCGACCGCGATGCCGGCGCCGCCGACCCCTCCGAGGACGGCGTAGGCCCCGGCCCTGGCCTTGCCCTCGAAGTTGCCCGCGACCAGGGCGGCGAGCGCCGGCATCACCAGCGCAGCGCCGATCCCCTCGAGCACGGACCAACCGAGCGCCAGTGTGCCGACCGACCACGACACCGCAGTGAGCGCCGATCCGCAGGCGTAGATGATCAGCCCGATGCGGAACGCCCGCTTGCGGCCCCACTTGTCGCCCAACTTGCCGCCCGTGATCATGAGCGCGGCCATGACGAGGCTGTAGAGGGTGATGACGCCCTGGATGGTGGTGACCTCGGTGTCGAAGTCCGCCACCAGCTGGCTGATGGAGACGTTCATCACGGCCTGGTCGAGGACCATGACGAACTGCGCCGTGGCCAAGGTGATGAGCACGGCGCGCGAGGCCTTGCCCGCGTCGACACCCGAGCGCGGGTCGATGTCTCCGGTGTCGGTCACCGCCCAACCGTAAACCGTCGGCCGGTGGCCCGGTGGGGTCTAGCGCGCCCGGTCGAGCAGCTGTTGCGCCGCGGTGAAGAGCACCTCTCCGTCGTCCAGATCGGGGATCTCCGAAAGTCGGGCGGCGCGCTCCAGGAAGGGGCGGAAGAGGATCCATCCGAACAACAGGGCCGTGCCCGTGGCCACGACCACCCGGGGGTCCTCACGGTCACCTCGGCCGCCCGAACGCTCCTGTTCGTCACTCAGCACGGTCTGCACCTTCTGGAAGGCGGGGTACTCGGGCCAGATCTGCTCGATGGGGTAGCCGGCGAGGATGGCCCATCCGAGGAGCCGGATGGCCGGCTCCTCGCGCTGCATGGCGCCGACGACCTCGCGGATGTCCTCGCCGGTGTTGGTCGTGTGCTGGGCGACCGAGGCCATCCGCTCGATGGCCCCCGACAGCACCACCCGCAGCAACTCCTCCTTGGTGCCGAAGTGGCGATGGATGAGGGCGTGGTTCACGCCGGCGCGATCGGCCACCTCCCGGACGGTCACGGCGTCGGGCCCGCGCTCGGCGAACAGGTCGGTGGCCGCGGCGCTGACCGCTTCCATGACCTCTGCCCGGCCGACCGGTCGGCCGTTCTCGACGTGGTCAGGACGCGTTGCTGTAGCGGTGGGGGTCATGTCGCCTCGCCTGTCAGTGGGATCTGCAACCAAGCGTCTACCCCCGCGCCGGAACGTCTAGAACCGGAGCTCGGTACGCCGCCCCCGCACTGATCTCTCGCCACCAAGGTACGTCCTCAGTCCGCCTCGGTCCCGTGGGTGCCCCCGCACGCGACGGCGGACGCGGTGCGGACCGCCGACCGCCGACCGGTGAGGTCAGCGGCCGCGAGGACTCAGAACGCGGTGGACCCCGGCGGGGGGGAGCCCGGGGCCGGTGGCGGCGGCGGAGGAGGGGGCGGTGGTGGAGGAGGAGGAGGGGCGACGTCGGATGGGTGCACGACCGTGACGGGCGCGAACCCGGGCTCGCGGCCGTCGGTGACCGCCATCGCCGGGGCGGCCAGCGCCGCCGCCGCGGCCGTGGTGGCGGCGGCGATCGCCGCCGCCGCCTCGGCGGGACGGGCCTCGTTGGCGGTGGCGTAGGCGGCGATGGCCCGGCGGTCGATCTCTCTCCCGCCGCGAGCCGCCCCTTCGACGGTGGCCTCCTCCTCGGTGGTCTCGAACCAGAGCAGCTCGCTGCGCCAGGAGTTGTGGGTGACGCGGCGGTGGTCGGCGCCGATGCGGTCGAGCGCCCGACCGAGGCCGATGGGGTTCTTGCACAGGTGCACCGCGACGACGTCGGCGACGTCGTCCGCGTCGCTGCGGATCTTGCGGCTCATGTGGCCGAGCGCGAACGCGGCTATGGCGCCGAGCGCGGTCAGGACCAGCGCGAAGAGGAAGGGGGAGAGGAGGAAGCCCGCCTTGTCGGCCAGCCACAGCTGGAAGACGACGAGCATGGTGCCGCCGGCGAGCACGGTCTTGGCGTACCGCCGGGCCCGCTGCACGGATGAGCCGGCGGCGGTCACCCACTGCGCGTCAGAGGCGTGCAGGTGAGCCATCTCGTGGGCGCAGACCGCCTCGAGCTCGTCGCGCGGGAACGTCGTCAGCCCACTGGTGATGGCCAGGACCTTCCGCTTGCGGCTCCGCAGCGAGAGCGCGTTCGGTGCGGCGTCGTCGATGAGCCAGAGCTCGGGAGGCTCGGGCTGCCCGAGGCCGATGGTCAGGCCGTCGAGCACGTTGTCGACCTGGGTGAGGATGCCCCGGTTGAGGCGCGAGGCGCCCACGTCCGACAGCACCTTCTTGGGTGCCGAGGCGACGACGTGCACGATGAGGTAGGCGAGGGAGAGGGCGAAGGCGCCGACCACCATCAGCGCAGCGCCGGGTCCGAGGTACTCCCACAGGGGTGAGTCCCGGAAGCCGTCGCCCGAGGCCCAGGACCAGAAGCGGGCGGCGGCGGCGAGCGCCAACAGTACGAGCGAGGCGTTGAAGAGGGCGATCATCATCGTCCCGAGCACGAACCACAGCGGCGCTCGGGCGCGGGCCCACGCCCGCCGCGTGTCCAGGTCACGGATGCGATCGGGCGCCGGCATGGCGCAATTCAACCACGGAGGACTCGTCGCTGACGGGAGCGACCGGGCGCGGACCGGACGTGTCGATGACCTCCTGACCACACTCGGGCGACCGGCCGATGACCTGCCGGTGGCGTCGCGGCCGGCCTCCCCTCGAGGGCGGGGTGCTCGACCCTGCGCCGAGGGGTGTGCCCCTCCATACTGAGAGCCGTGTCACCCCCCGGTTCCACCGCGACCCCTCCGTCCGCCGCCTCGGCACCGGCCATGGTGGTCGCAGCGAAGCTCCTGGCGCCGCGCCTGCGCGACGACGAGCACCCGCGAGCGGTCCTCGTGGACGCGTTGTGTGCTGCACACGTCCCCGTCGTGGCCGTGCGAGCGGCGGCCGGTTACGGCAAGACCACCACCGTCCGCCAGTGGATCGAGGTCGACGGTCGGGCCAGCGCGTGGCTGACCGTCGATCGGGCCGACAACGATCCCGTGTGGCTCCTGCGACACCTCGTACGGGCGCTCGACGGCATCGAGCCCCTGCCCGAGGTCGAGGCGCTCCTCGCCGTCGATCGACTGCGCAGCGCCGAGGTCGTGCTCCCCCGCCTCGCGGCCTCGCTCGCGGTCTTCGCGCAGCCGTTCGTCCTGGTGCTCGACGATGTGCATGTCCTCACGAGCCCCGCCGTGGGCGAGCTGCTCGAGTGGCTCGTGGGCGTTCTGCCGGACGGCTCGACCCTGGCCCTGGTGGGCCGCTCGCTGCCGCCGATGCGCCTGACCCGCCACGTCGTCAACGAGGACGCCATGGTGCTGCGACGCGAGGATCTGGCCTTCACCGAGCGCGAGAGCCGGGCGGTGCTGGAGCGGGCCGTGCCCGGGCTGAGCACCGAGGCGCTCGATCAGATCCTCGCCCGCACCGAGGGGTGGCCCGCCGGGCTGTACCTCTCGGTGCTCGCGCTGAAGGGCGCGGCGGCGCCTGATCAGGTGGTGACCCGTCTGCCCACTGCCGGCGGCGATCTGGGCACCTACTTCCACGAGGAGCTCCTTCGGGGCCTCGACCCCGGGCTCCGCTCGTTCCTCGTGCGGACCTCGATCCTGCCGCGGCTCTCCAGCGGGCTGTGCGACGCCGTGCTCCAACGGACCGACAGCGGGGTGGTGCTCCGGGCGCTCGCCGAGTCCGACAACCTCTTCGTGGTCGCACTCGACGACGACCCCGACGCCTATCGCTACCACCCCCTGTTCGCCGACCTGCTGGTCGCCGAGCTCCCCGTCGAGGCGCCCGGGGACGAAGCGGCGGTGCTCCGGCAGCGGGCGGCGCGATGGTTGGCCGAGCACGGGGACGCGGACGGGGCGGTCCACCAGGCCGTGACGGCGGGTGACACGGATCTCGCCTCGTCCCTGGTGGTCCGTCACCTCGCCGATCTCGTGCAGTCGGGGCGGATCGAGACCCTCGAACGGTGGTTGGCGTTGTTCCCCGCCGAGGAGGAGCGGCGCCGTCCGGCCCTCGCCGTCGCCCGCGGATGGGCCTGCGTCGCTCGTGGCCAGTTCGGCGACGCCGGGCTCTGGCTCGACCACCTCGACACCGCGGTCGACGACGGTGAGGTCGCGGGGGACCGTGACGTCGTGGTGGGTCGGGCTGCGCTGGCCATGATCCAGGGCGGAGGCGGGGTCAAGGCGGTGGTCGCCGCCGCTCGCACCGTCCAGGCCGCCGGCCCGACCGAGAACCCCTGGTGGAGCACGGCGCGGCTGATGGAAGCGGTGGCGAGCCCGCTGGCCGATCCGTCGGTGGACGCGCCGAGCCTGTGCGCGGGCGCCGAGTTCGCCACCAGAGGACAGACCACGGCGCACGCAGTGGCGCTCGCTCACCTGGCCTGGGCGCGGTTCGGCCAGGGGGACGACCGGGGAGGGCAGGCCGCCATCACCCGGTCGGTCGAAGAGGTCCGCGCCGAGGGGATCGAGGAGTACACCCTCGTCGTGCACGTGCACGCCATCGCGGCGTACGCGAGCGCACGGCGCGGTTCCCCCGATCGTGCCCGCGAGGCGATCGCCCGGGCCCGCGACGTGCTCGAACGACACCCAGACGCCGTCCCCCGCGCGCGCTGCCACACGCGCCTGATCCTCGCGGAGGCCGCGCTGCTGCTCGGCGATCTGGAGGTGGTCTCCCGATTGGTCGACGAGGCCGAGCCCCTCCTGGCCCATGAGCCCGACGCCGTCGTCCTCTGGGAGTGGGTCGACCGGCTCCGCGGCGTGCTCCGCGTCCGTCGCCAGCAGGCCGCCCTGGTGGACCGGCTGGGCATCACCGGTGCCGAGTCCCGCGTGCTCGAGCAGCTCCCCACCCACCGGTCGCTCGAGGAGATCGGTGAGGTCCTCTACATCTCCCGCAACACGGTCAAGACCCACGCGGTCTCGATCTACCGGAAGCTGGGTGTGTCGGGGCGCAGCGCCGCGGTGGACCGCGCCCATGACCTCGGCCTCCTCGATGCGTCCCGAGCGGTCACCCCTTCCGGGTGACGACACCGCCCAGCCGTACGGGCACCATCGTGGGCACGAATCGAACTGCCGACCGGCGCGGCGCGCCAGCGGCACAGGAGGACGCAATGAGCGACGGCGTGACCATCGACGAGCTGGGACCCGTGGACTACCTCGTGGTCGAGTTCCCCCCGGGTGAGCAGCGCTTCACCGGTGAGCTGGCCAGGGAGCTGGTCTCGCTCGTCGACGCCGAGGTCGTGCGCCTGCTCGACCTGCTGATCCTGGCCAAGGACGAGGACGGCAACGTCGAGGCCCTCGAGCTTGACGACCTCGAGGACGCGGGCGACTTGGCTCGCCTCGAGACCGAGATCGCCGAGATCCTCGCTGAGGAGGACGTCGTCCACCTCGCCGAGGCCATGGAGCCCGGCACCGTGGCCGGCGTCCTCGTCTGGGAGAACCTCTGGGCTGCGCCGTTCGCCTCGGCCGCCCGACGCGCCGGCGGCCAGCTGGTCGCCAGCGGCCGCATCCCCATCCAGGCCCTCGTCGCCTCCTTCGAGGCCGAGGCCGAGAGCGAAGGAGCCTGACATGCCCCTGCGACCCGCACGTGCCGCCCGCCGCGGCGTCATCGGCGCCCCCGTGGCCCGCACCGCGGCCACCGTCGGCACCGCCGCCGTCGTGGCCCACGGCGTCCGCCGTCGTGGCGACCGCCGGGACGACCGGCGCGATGATCGTCGAGACGACCGCCAGGATCGCCGCGGCTTCCGCTGAGCCGTCCGGCCGGCACCACCTCCTCACCCTCCCCACCCGTACCTCCGTACCTACCTGATCGAGAAGGACCACCGCCATGGCGCCGCGCTTCAACGGCAAGATCGAGCTGGACATCCGCGACTCGGAGCCCGACTGGGCCCCCTACCTCGCGCCCAGGGCGCCCGAGGGGGCACCGAACGTCCTCTTCCTCACCTGGGACGACCTCGGGTTCGCCACCATGGACACCTACGGCGGCCCCGTCGAGTGCCCCAACATGCGCCGCATCGCGGAGCGAGGCGTGGTGTTCTCGAACTTCCACACCACCGCGCTGTGCTCTCCGACGCGAGCCTCGCTGTTGACCGGCCGTAACGCCACCAGCAACGGCATGGCCACCATCGCCGAGTTCGCCTCGGGCTTCCCGGGCATCTCGACGCGCATCCCGTTCGAGAACGGCTTCATCTCCGAGGTGCTGGCCGAGAACGGCTACAACACCTACTGCGTCGGCAAGTGGCACCTCACCCCGGGTGAGGAGGTCAACGCCGCCGCCTTCAAGGGCCGCTGGCCCCTCGGGCGCGGCTTCGAGCGCTTCTACGGCTGGCTGGGCGGCGAGACCAACTCGTACTACCCGGACCTCGTCAACGACAACCACCAAATCGAGCCTCCCGGCCGTCCTGAAGACGGCTATCACCTCGCCGACGACCTGGCCGACACGGCGGTGCAGTTCATCCGTGACGCCAAGGTCATCGACCCGGACAAGCCCTTCTTCATGTACCTGGCGCCTCAGGCCGGGCATGCCCCCCATCTCGTGCCGCTCGAGTGGGCCGACCGCTACAAGGGGGTGTTCGACGAGGGCTACGAGGCCATCCGCGACGGCATCCTCGCCCGCCAGATCGAGCTCGGCCTCCTGCCCGAGGGCACGGAGCTCTCGCCCATCAACCCCCACGGCGAGCCCGGCCGCACCGGCCCCGACGGCCAGCCCTGGCCGCTGCTCGACACCGTGCGCCCGTGGGACACCCTCACCGACGACGAGAAGAAGATGTTCACCCGGATGGCCGAGGTGTTCGCGGGCTACATCTCCTACTACGACGACCGCCTCGGTCGCGTCCTCGACTACCTCGAGGAGTCGGGCGAGATCGACAACACCTTGATCGTCGTCTGCTCGGACAACGGCGCCTCCGGTGAGGGCGGCCCCAACGGCTCGTTCAACGAGTGGCGCTTCTTCAACGGCGTGGCCGACACCGTCGAGACGACCATGCCGCACCTCGACGAGCTCGGCACGCCGGCGTCGAACAACCACTACAACACCGGCTGGGCCTGGGCCCTCGACACGCCCTTCCCCTACTGGAAGCGCTGGGCGGGCGAGGAGGGCGGCACCGCGGACATGTTGATCGTGTCCTGGCCGGCCAAGATCGCCCCGTCCGAGGAGGTCCGCCACCAGTACGTGCACGCCGTCGACCTCGTGCCCACCGTGTACGAGCTGCTCGGCATCGAGCCCCCCGAGGTGCTGAAGGGGTTCGTCCAGAGCCCCATCGAGGGCGAGAGCTTCGCCGCCGCCCTCACCGACAACACCGCGCCGGGCAAGCGCACGCAGTTCTACACGATGCTCGGCCAGCGAGCGCTCTACCACGAGGGCTGGCTGGCCACCACGGTGCACCCGCCGCTGTCGGGCTGGGGCAACTTCATGGCCGACGAGTGGGAGCTGTTCGACCTCGAGCACGACCGCTCGCAGTCGAAGAACGTGGCCGCCGATCACCCCGACCGCCTCGAGCTGATGAAGGGCCTGTGGTTCTACTACGCCGGCATCTACAACGGCCTGCCCCTCGACGACCGCAGCGCCATCGAGCAGGTGCTGGCCGAGCGCCCGCACGGCTCGCCCGACCGGCCGCAGTACGTCTTCTACCCCGGGACCTCCGACGTGCCCGAGTCGGCCGGGCCGATGATCCCGGGTCGGTCCTACGCCGTCGCGGCAGGCGTCCGGGTCGAGGAGGGCGCCGAGGGCGTGATCTTCGCCCACGGCGGCGTGCCGGGCGGCCACGCCCTCTACGTGAAGGACGGCACCCTCCACTACACCTTCAACTGGGTGGGCACCCACCAGCAGGACGTCGTGGCCACCTCGCCGCTGGCGCCCGGTGCGCACACCGTCGTGGCCGAGTTCCAGGCCGAAGGGCCGAGCGCCGACCCGGCGCAGCCCGGGGCGAAGGGCACGCTCACGCTGTACGTGGACGACGCCGCGGTCGGCTCGGGGGAGATCGTCACCCAGCCCGGCTACTTCTGCCTCACGGGCGACGGGATCTCCATCGGACGGGACTCCGGCTCGGCGGTGTCGCCCAACTACCAGGCACCGTTCGCCTTCACCGGCGGCGCCATCGACAAGGTGGTCGTCGACGTCTCCGGGGAGCGCTACCTCGACCACGAGGCCACGGTCCGCGGCTGGTTCCTCATCGACTGATCGGCTCACCGTGGCGTTCGGCGCGGCGGCGCGCGGTGGACACGCCATGATCTCGGCGTGACCAGCGCCGCCGTCGCCGTCATCGGCCTGCTCCTGTTCGGCTGGGCCATGGTGTCCGGGGCGCTGGCGCGCCACAACGTGACCGGGCCACTCCTGTTCACGGCCGTCGGGTACCTCCTGGGCAACGGCGACTGGGGACTGCTGGACATCGACATCAACACGTCGGTGATCCACGGCATCGCCGAGGCCGCCCTCGCCCTGGTGCTCTTCTCGGACGCGGCCCGCATCAACGGCGGCGAGCTGCGACGCGACCTCGGGTTGCCGGTCCGGCTCCTGGCCCTCGGTCTCCCCCTGTCGATCCTCGCCGGCACCCTGCTGGCCGGGCTGCTGTTCGGGGGACTGGCGGGGGGCGTCGCCCTGCTCGTGGGCGCGGCCCTCGCGCCGACCGACGCGGCCCTCAGCGCCCAGGTCATCGAGGACGACCGCGTCCCGCTGCGCCTCCGCCGGGCCCTGAACGTCGAGAGCGGCCTCAACGACGGCATCGCCACCCCCTTGGTCAGCGTCGCGCTGGCCGCCGCGGCCGCCACGCTCACCGGTGCCGACCACTCGCAGTCCTGGGAGGTGACCGCGGCGATCCGCGAGCTCGGGGTCGGGGCCCTCGTCGGCGCCACGCTGGGGGTCGGCGGCGCCCTCCTCATCAACGTGTCGGCCCGCCACGACTGGATCGCCCCCGGGGGACGCCGGCTGGCCGCCTTCGCGATGGCGGCCACGTCGTTCACCCTCGCCGACGCGCTGCACGCCAATGGTTTCATCGCCGCCTTCGCGGCGGGGTTGGCCTACGGCGCCGTGCTCGACCGTGAGCGCACCGACCTCGCCAAGTCCGCGGAGCTGCCCGAGCTCGGAGGTGAGCTCCTCGGCCTCATCGTGTGGTTCCTCTTCGGCGCCGCGCTCGTCCCGCTGGCCTTCGCCTCGCTCGACGGCGCCATGGTCCTGTACGCCCTGCTGAGCCTCACGGTCGTGCGCATGGTGCCGGTCGCGATCGCCTCATTGCGATCCGGTCTCGACGGGGCGAGCATCGCCTTCGTGGCCTGGTTCGGCCCTCGGGGCCTCGCCTCGGTGGTGTTTGCGGTCCTGGCGGTGGAGGAGCTGGGCGAGGGGAGCGCGGTCACCGATCGCGCCATCGGTGCCATCGTCCTGACCGTGCTGCTCAGCGTGGCGCTGCACGGCATCACCGCCCGCCCGGGCGGGCGGGCCTACGTGCGGCGGGAGCAGCGCACCTCGGCCGAGCCGGCGTCCGAGCCACGCGCCCGCCGGGTCTGGCTCCGCACCGACGCGTCCTGAGGCGCCCCGGCGCGCACGGCCCGATGGCCGGTCGCCGTCCGCGGCATCAGGAGGCGAGGATGTTGACCGCACGGGCCAGCACGAGGCCGATGACCACCAGCGACGCCATGGCCTGCACCGCCATCGCCAGCTTGGCCCAGCGGGCCAGCGGGATCGTGTCCGCCGGCCCGAAGCCAATCGCGGTGGTGAAGGCCACGTAGAGGTAGTCGACGAACACGGGTCGCCAGCCCGGTGGCGCCAGCGTGGGATCACCGAGCTGGGGGAACAGGAGGTCGGGGTGCGCCTGGGGTCGGTGGATCCGGGCCCCGGGGCCGCCGCCGTCGAGTTCCCAGTAGACGAAGCCGAAGGCGATCACCAGGTAGAGCCACACCAGCCCGCCGGCCTGGAAGAGGTCGGTGGCCGAGTCCGCGCCCGACGACCCGGTGAGGATCACGATGGCCAGGCGTCCGGTGGCGTACGCGGCGCCGGCGGCGAGGACGGTGATGAGGGCCATGCGCACCCGGTGGACGCCGGCGGTGGCCCGGTCGATGCGGCCCGGGTCCATCACCAGCATCGCGACCAGGAGCGTCGCCAACAGGCCCGTCACGATCCACCGCATGACCGACGTGACCTCAGGTGGCATGAAGTGGGGGATGGCCATCGCGACCAGCATCGTGACGACGATGGGCCCGCGTCGTTCGCCTCTCGGGTCGTCGGCGTCGTCGTCGGCCGTGTCGTCGCTGTGCTCGCCCGCCACCTCATGAGCCTGCCACGGCCGTCGCTCCGTCAGCGGAAGCTGGCGTCGAGCACGTCGCGGAGGTGGCGGCCGGCCTCGACGGGGCCGGTGTCGGTGCGGTCGAGGGCCACGCCGGCGCCGAGGAGGACGGAGCCGCCCGCGGCCAGCCACGCCCAGGTCGGCACTCCGGCCGTGACGGCCAGGGTCTCGAAGACGGTGAGCACACCGAGGAGCACGAGGCCCACGACGAGCGGCCCGGTGAGGCGGAGCCGACCGCCGACCACCACGGCCACCACGCCGACCGCTCCGGCCACGAGGCCGTGGATGCCGCTGCCACCGTCGAGGCGCTCGGCCACGGCCGTGCCCCCGAGGAGCGCGAGGGGCGGGGCGAGGGTGAACCACGAGGAAGCGGCTCGATGGCGCTCGGCCACGAGGCCGACCACGGCGAGGGCGACCACCACCGGGAGCACCAGGGCGTCGGCGGCCTCGATGCCGCGCTGGTCGAGGTGCGACCAGTAGCCCACGGAGGCGGTGACGCCGCCGAGCACGGCCACGGGCACAAGGCCCCAGAGCGCGCCGGCGAGGAGCAGCAGGCCGCCCGTCAGCAACAGGGCGGTGGCGCCGGTGGAGGGCTGTCCGGCGGCGAGCACCAGACCGGTTCCCGCAAGGGTGGCCGCGGTCAGGACGGCGGGTACCGGCCAGGGCCGGGGCGCGACCGTGGCGATCGCCAGGGGGACCAGGGCGACACCGAGGCTCACGAGGCCGGCCGCGCTCGGGACCGCGCCTGCGGCGAGGGCGCCGGCAACCACCGAGACCGGTGCCGCGACGGCGGCGAGGGCGGCCAGCGCGGGCTGACGCAGCCGGGCGGCCTCGACGACGGCCAATGTGCACATCACCGCGGCGAACGCCGCGGTGAAGGTCCCGTCGCCCGCAGGGGTCAGCTCGTCGACGGCCGGCGCCAGCAGCAGCGCCGAGGCCACCCGGGGGAGGGCCCCGAGGGCCGGGACCTGGTTCGACTCCGTGTGGTCGAGTGCGGCCCCGAGGCCCCACGCCAGGGCGAGGAGGACCGAGAGCAGCAACGGCGTGGGGACGTCACCGGCGATGGCCGCGGCGCATCCCGCCGGCGTCAGGACGGCGAGCAGGGCCAGCGGCAGCGCGGCCTCGGCGACCCAGTCGCTCCGACGGGCCGCGCCGATCGCGCCGGCGGTGCACCAGGCGGTGGTGACGAGGCCGGGGAGCACGACGGGGGCGACGGGGCCCCCGGCCAGGAGCCCGAGCCCGGTGGCCGCCACCACCGTCCCGACGACGCCGCCGGCGGCCAGGACCGGTGAGCGCTCGAGGCGGGCGCCCAGGCCGAGCGCACCGACCGCGGCGAGGCCCGTCACCAGGAGCACCACATCGGTCGGGGCCCCGCCCCGCACGAGGAGGGCGGCCACGTCGACCGGCACCAGGAAGGCGCCGAGGTGGAACAGCGCGGTCGCCGTGCCCGGCAGGGCGCGACGGCCCACCCGGCCGGCCACGAGCAGCGACGCGGTCAGGCCACCGACGATGGCCACCTTGGCGCTCTCGGGCAGATGCCCCCAGCGGACGGCCACGAAGACCACCGCGGCGGCGAAGAGCAGGAAGGCGCCCGTGCCCGCGACCAGCAGAGCGCCGAGCCGACCCGCGCCGCCGCCTTCGGGACCGGCCGGCGCCGGCGGGGGTGGCGTGGGCGGTGGTCCGTCGGGTCGCTGGGAGCTCGACCTGGAGGGCGGGGGAGCAGACGGCGGAGGGGGAGGAGTGGAGGACGGCGGCGGCGGGAGCGTTGCCGAGGTCAGCACGGTCGGCGCGGTCAGAGCAGTCGGAGGAGCAGCCATGGCCGCACTGTGCGCCCCCGGAGGGGCCTCGACCATCGGGGGTCGCCCCCATCTTCGCCTGGGGGTCCCCAGGGCGCAGGGCTACTCGATGCCGTGCTCGAGGGCGTAGCGCACGAGCTCCTGGCGCCGGCTGAGGTGCAGTTTGGCGAGGATGTTGCGCACGTGGTTCTCCACGGTCTTGGGCGAGATGTGGAGCTCCTCGCCGATGTCGCGGTACGTGTGGCCTCGGGCGACGTGCTGGAGTACCTCGCGCTCGCGGTCCGACAAGGCTTCGGTCGGTCCGCTGGCCTTGGCCATGCGGCGGAACTCACCCAGCACCAGGGCGGCGAGCTGGGGCGAGAACACCGGCTCGCCCTGGGCGGCCCGCCAGAGCGCCTGGCGGAGCTCATCGGGCGGCGTCGACTTCACCAGGTAGCCCACGGCGCCCGCGGCCACGGCGTCGAGCAGGTCCCGCTCGGCCTCCGAGACGGTGAGCATCACGATGCGGGTCTCGCCGCCGCACGTCCGCACCACGTGGAGCCCCCCGCCACCACCCATGTGCAGGTCGCAGAGCACGAGGTCCGGGTGCTCCCGGCGGATGACGGCGACCGCTTCGGCGCCGTCGCCAGCCTCGCCCACGACGTGGAAGTTCTCCCCGAGATCGGCCCGCAGGCCGGTGCGCCAGATGGGGTGGTCGTCGGCCACGACGACCCGGACCGGGCCCAGGCGCCCGGCTCCCTCGGTGGTGGCCATGGCCACGATTGAACCAGCCCTCAGCCGCGGGTGGGCACCCAGAGGCGGACCTCGGCGCCTCGACCGGGCCGCCCGTCCACCTGCACCCGGCCGCCGACGGCCTCGACCCGGCCCCGGATGGACCCGGTGAGGCCGCTGCCCTCGGCGGTGGTGGAGGGGTCGAAGCCGGCGCCGTCGTCGTTCACCGAGCAGAACACCTCGTCGCCGTCGGGCTCGACGTAGACCACGACGTGTCCCGCCCCGCCGTGGCGGCCGGCGTTGGCCAGCGCCTCGCCCACGGCCCCGGCCAGCGCGGCGGCGACGTCGGCGCCGGGCTCGTCCAGATCGGCTGCGATCACGACCTCGGCGCGCCCGCCGTAGCGGTCCTCGAAGCGGGCCGCGGCCTCCCGCAGCGCCAGGACCAGGCCCTCGGGCGGTGCCTCCCGGCCGGCGAGGAAGTCCCGCAGCTCGCGCTCCTGCTCGTGGGCGAGGCGGGCCAGGTCGGGGTCGTCGGTGCGGCGCTGCACCACGGCGAGGGTCTGGAGCACGCCGTCGTGGAGGGTGGCGGCCACCTCCGCCCGCGCCCGGGCCAGGGCGATCTCTCGCTCGGCCCGGCGCAGGCGGGCGGCGGCGAACCCGGCGGCACCACCGGCGAGGGCGTAGAGGACGATGGTCGAGAGGGCCGAGAGGGTCCGGGCGTCGGTCCACGGCCCGGTGGCCACGACGTCTCCGGCGAAGCGGGCCAGGCCCACGACGACGCCGGCGCTGATACCGCCGACGGCCCCGAAGGCGATGCCCGCGGTCAGGATCCCGGCGAGCGGCCACGCCGAGCCGAGCGACTGCGAGTGGCCGTCGACGTACGCGATGGGGTCGGCCACCGACAGGGCCACGGCCACGGCGAGCTCGGTCCCCACCACCACCGGGCGCAGCAGGCGGTCGGCGTCGGTCCGCAGCAGCAGCGTGTCGGCCACGGTCACCGCCAGGGCGGAGGCGACGAGCACGAGCGCGACCCCGGGTCGCTCCAGCTCCTCGCGGTCGACCACCACGACGATGGCCATCCAGGCCCAGGCCGCCCACCGGTACGCGGTGACGCCGGTGAGCATCCCCCGCGTCAGCGACGACCCCGGCTCGCTCACACCGCCGACGCTACCGGCCCGCTCCGGACCGGGTCCGGACGGGCTGCGTGGGCGAGGCCGCTCTGCGGCGGTCAGGCCGCGGCGCGGACGCCGGCGAGGAGGTGCTGCGCCGCCTCGCCCAGACGGAGGGCGGCGGTGGCGTGGGGGAGAGGGTGCAGGCTCTCGATGGCCGACTGGGCGTAGGCGGCGGCGGTCTCGAGGGACGAGGCCACGGCGCCGTCGGAGCGGACCATCGACCGGGCCCGGTCGAGCTGCCCGTCCTCGAGGGGCCCGCCGAGCAGGCCGGCGAGGTCGGGCGCGGTGCCCGCCGCCATCGTCCGGATGACCGGCAGGGTGTACACGCCCTCGACGAGGTCGTGGCCGGCGGGCTTGCCCAGCTGCTCGTCGGTGGCGGTGACGTCGAGGATGTCGTCGACGATCTGGAAGGCCATGCCGAAGCGCAGGCCGAACTCGGTGAGGGCGTCGACCTCGTGGCGGGGCAGCTCGCCGACGATGGCGCCCACCCGGCACGCGGTGGCGAAGAGCGACGCGGTCTTGCCCTCGATGGACGAGAGGTAGTCGGCCTCGGTGCGCCCCGCGTTGTAGGTGTCGCGCAGCTCGCGCACCTGACCCTCGCAGAGCCGGCCGATGGTGGCGGCGAGGAGGGCGGCGATCTCGACGCCGAGCGACGCCGCGATCTCGGAGGCCCGGGCCAGGAGGAAGTCGCCGGCGAGGATGGCCTGGAGGTTGCCCCACTTGGCGTTGACGCTCTCGACCGTGCGCCGGGTGGTGGCCTCGTCCATGACGTCGTCGTGGTAGAGCGAGCCGAGGTGGACGAGCTCGACCGCGACGGCGCCCATCACCACGTCATCGGAGACCTCGGCGGAGGGGTCCTCGAGGCTCGTGGAGGCGGCGGCCAGGGCGAACGCCGGGCGGACCCGCTTGCCGCCGGCGGTGATCAGGTGGCTGGCCACCTCGGTGAGGAACGGATCCTCCGACCGCACCGACTCACGGAGCGCCACCTCCACACGGGCCAGGCCGGCCTCCATGCCAGGTATCGCGAGCAGCGGGTTCTCGGCCACCAGGGGAGCGTATGCGGGCACAGCCATCCCGCCCCAACCCTCCAGAGGACCCACCTTGCGGCCGACGCGCGGGGGAGGAGAGTCCACCGGTAGACTCGCCACACGTAAACCCCTTTGATAGGGAGGCAGTTCTCTTGTTCGAACGGTTCACCGATCGAGCCCGTCGAGTGGTCGTGCTGGCCCAAGAAGAAGCGCGGCTGCTCAACCACAACTACATCGGCACCGAGCACATCCTGCTCGGGCTGATCCACGAGGGCGAGGGCGTCGCGGCCAAGGCGCTCGAGTCCCTCGGCATCTCCCTCGAGGCCGTGCGCAGCCAGGTCGAGGAGATCATCGGCCAGGGCGGGTCCTCGCCCAGCGGCCACATCCCCTTCACCCCGCGCGCCAAGAAGGTGCTCGAGCTGTCGCTGCGCGAGGCGCTCCAGCTCGGCCACAACTACATCGGCACCGAGCACATCCTCCTCGGCCTCATCCGTGAGGGCGAGGGCGTGGCCGCCCAGGTGCTGGTCAAGCTCGGCGCCGACCTGTCCCGTGTGCGCCAGCAGGTCATCCAGCTGCTCTCCGGCTACTCCGGCCCCGGTGGCCAGGAGAAGGCCAGCGCCAGCACCGGCCAGGGCAGCGAGGCCGGCGCACAGTCGGGCTCGCTCGTGCTCGACCAGTTCGGCCGCAACCTCACCCAGCTCGCTCGCGACAAGAAGCTCGACCCGGTCATCGGCCGCTCGCGCGAGACCGAGCGGGTCATGCAGGTGCTGTCGCGCCGCACCAAGAACAACCCGGTGCTGATCGGCGAGCCCGGCGTCGGCAAGACGGCCATCGTCGAGGGCCTCGCCCAGGCCATCGCCGCCGACAACGTCCCCGAGACGCTCACCA
Source organism: Acidimicrobiales bacterium (assembly GCA_016794585.1). Lineage (NCBI taxonomy): Bacteria > Bacillati > Actinomycetota > Acidimicrobiia > Acidimicrobiales > Acidimicrobiales bacterium. Next base: position 87,442 of record JAEUJM010000029.1, on the reverse strand, counting down.
ACAAGCAGCTCTACACCCTGGACCTCGGTGCGCTCGTGGCGGGCTCCCGCTACCGCGGCGACTTCGAGGAGCGTCTCAAGAAGGTGCTGAAGGAGATCCGCACCCGCGGCGACATCATCCTGTTCATCGACGAGATCCACACCCTCGTCGGTGCGGGTGCCGCCGAGGGCGCCATCGACGCCGCCTCCATCCTCAAGCCGATGCTGGCCCGGGGCGAGCTCCAGACCATCGGCGCCACCACGCTCGACGAGTACCGCAAGCACCTCGAGAAGGACGCCGCCCTCGAGCGCCGCTTCCAGCCCATCAAGGTGGAAGAGCCCACCGTGGCCCACACCATCGAGATCCTGAAGGGCCTGCGCGACCGCTACGAGACCCACCACCGGGTCACCATCACCGACCAGGCGCTCGTGGCGTCGGCCAACCTGGCCGACCGCTACATCTCCGACCGCCACCTGCCCGACAAGGCCATCGACCTCATCGACGAGGCCGGCGCCCGCCTGCGCATCAAGCGCATGGAGACCCCGCCGGACTTCAAGGAGCTCGAGAACCAGATCGCGGTCGTGGTCCAGGAGAAGAAGGAAGCCGTCGAGGCCCAGAACTTCGAGAAGGCCGGCCAGCTACGCGACAAGGAGAAGGAGCTCCTCTCCCAGCGCGAGGAGAAGGAGGTCGAGATGAAGGCCTCGGGTGTCGACCTGTTCGACGAGGTCGACGAGGAGGCCATCGCCGAGGTCCTCTCCATCTGGACGGGCATCCCGGTCTACAAGCTCACCGAGGCCGAGACCGCGAAGCTCCTGCGCATGGAGGACGAGCTCCACAAGCGGGTCATCGGCCAGGAGTCCGCCATCAAGGCCGTGTCCCAGGCCATCCGCCGCACCCGTGCCGGCCTGAAGGACCCGAAGCGCCCCAGCGGCTCGTTCATCTTCCTCGGCCCCTCGGGCGTCGGGAAGACCGAGCTGGCCAAGACGCTCGCCGAGTTCCTCTTCGGCGACGAGCAGTCCCTCATCCAGCTCGACATGTCCGAGTACATGGAGAAGCACACGGTCAGCCGCCTGGTGGGCTCGCCCCCCGGGTACGTGGGCTACGAAGAGGGCGGCCAGCTCACCGAGGCGGTCCGCCGCAAGCCCTTCTCCGTCGTGCTCTTCGACGAGATCGAGAAGGCCCACCCCGACGTGTTCAACACGCTCCTCCAGATCCTGGAGGAGGGTCGCCTGACCGACTCGCAGGGCCGCTCGGTGGACTTCCGCAACACCGTGCTGATCATGACCTCCAACCTCGGCACCGCCGACCTGCGCAAGTCCAAGCTGGGCTTCGGCACCAGCGAGGGCGCGGTCACGTACGAGCGCATGAAGGAGAAGGTCAACGACGCCCTGAAGCAGCACTTCCGGCCGGAGTTCCTCAACCGCATCGACGACACCATCGTGTTCCACGAGCTGTCGCGGGACGAGGTCATCCAGATCGTCGACCTGATGATCAAGCGCCTCACCGTGCAGCTCCAGGGCCAGGGCCTCGGCCTCGAGCTCACCGATGCGGCGAAGGTCAAGCTGGCCAACGACGGCTACGACCCCACCATGGGCGCCCGCCCGCTGCGCCGGGCCATCCAGCGACTGGTCGAGGACCCCGTGTCCGAGCGCCTGCTCTGGAAGGAGTTCCGTGCCGGCCAGATCATCGTGGTGGACGCCGAGGTCGACCCCGAGTCGGCCAAGGGCGAGACGGTGATCACCTTCACGCCCCGTGAGGGCTTCGAGCCGCCGAGCCTCGAGATGGCAGAGGCGGCCGAAGGCGTCGCCCCCGCCACCGAGTAGCACGGCGCCCTGCCCCACCTGACGCACTCCGAACTCGACGCACCCTCGGTCGCACGGCGGCCCGGGGTGCGTCGAGCTCGCGTTTTCCTGGCGGTCGCTGCGCTCGTGGCGGTGCTGGCCGGGTGCCAGGTCGACGCCCACGTCGACGTCACCATGGCCGAGGACGGCTCGGGGGCGGTCGAGGTGACCGTCACCCTCGACGAGGACGCCGCCGCCCGGGTGCCGAACCTGGCCGAGGACCTGCGCGTCCGCGACCTCGAGGCCACCGGTTGGGAGGTGACGGGCCCGACCGACACCGAGGGCGGCGTCGAGATCGTGGCCCGCAAGCCCTTCGCCAACGCCGAGCAGGGCCGCGAAGTGCTGCGCGAGATCGGTGGTCGCGGCGGCCTGCTGCGGGCATTGACCCTGCGCCGGGACCACACCTTCGCCGAGACCTCCTGGGCCTTCGGCGGGACGCTCGACCTCTCCGCCGGCCTCGCCACCTTCAGCGACGAGGACCTCGAGGCCGTGCTCGGCTCGGACACGTTCGGCCAGGACCAGGCCTCGCTCGAGGAGCAGCTCGGCGAGCCGCTCGCGGACACCATGTCCGTGACCGTCTCCGCCACCCTGCCCGAGGGCGACTTCACCACCGACGGCGAGGCGACCGGCGCCTCCTCGGCCACCTGGACCGCCGACCTGGGCGACGACCCGGTGCGCATGGCCGCCGAGTCCTCGGAGCGGGACACCACCGTGCTGGCCCTCGCCGCGGTGTCGGCCGGCGCCCTCGTCCTGCTCGTGCTGCTCCTGCTCTTCCGCGTGATCCGGGGCGGCGTCCGCCGCCGTCGGCAGCACCGCGAGGATGTTGAGCTGGCGTAGGTCTTTTGGCCCAAGTCGGGCCGTCGGGGTGTCGATGAAGGGGTGTGCCCCGTCCCTCGCACCGCCGCCTCGTCCAGGTGGTGGGCGTCGCGGCCTCGGTGGCGGTCGTGGCGCTCGGTCTGTCGGCGACGGCGGGCCCGGCCGGGGCATCGCCTGCTCGCCGGGCGATGTCGACGGGAACGGGAGAGGCGGGCGTGGTGGTGACGCCGGACATCGCCTACGGCGAGGCCCCCGACGAGACCGGTCTCCCCGAGACCCTCCGGCTCGACCTCTACGACCCGAGCGCCGTGGTCGGAGTGAGGCCGGCCCTGGTGGTGGTCCACGGCGGCGGCTTCTCCCAGGGCGACAAGACCGATCCTGTCTACGTCGCCATGGCGCAGGCCTTCGCCGAGCAGGGGATCGTGGTGGCGGCGGTGGACTACCGCCTCCGCCCCGACGCCTACCCCGAGTTCCCGGTGGCCGCGGTGGACGCCCAGCACGACGTGCAGGCCGCGGTCCGCTGGTTGCGGGTCCATTCGAGCGAGCTGCGCATCGACCCTGAGCGCATCGCGGTGACCGGCCACTCGGCGGGCGCGATCACCGCGCTGCGGGTCGGTGCCCACCCGGACGACCCGGGGGACAGCGGCACCCCGGAGGAGTCGTCGATGGTGGCCGGGGTGCTGGCCGTCTCCGGCTTCCTCGCCGGCGACGTGGGCGCGGCGTCGGCGCCTGTGCGCATGCTGCACGGCTCGGCGGACACCCTCATCCCGCTGAACTGGGCCGACGACACGTGCAAGCGTTGGGAGGCCGCCGGCGGCGCCTGTGACCTGCTGGTCTACGACGGGGCCACCCACGACGCCACCGGGTTCTTCGATCCGGCGGCGCCGGAGGTGGCGGGGTTCCTGGCCTGCACGGTCGGGGGGCCCGTCGCCTACGCCGACGTCGTCCCGGGCTCGGCCACCGCCCAGGTGGTTGCCTGGGCGACCGGCGCGGGTGTGCTCAACGGCACCGTGACGGGACCGCTGACGCCGTCGGGCGACGTCACCCGCCGCCAGTTCGCCGCGTGGGCGTGGCGCTGGACCGGCGAGGTACCCGACGCCACCGGACGGACCGGGGGGAGCGCGGCGATCGAGTGGGTGGTCGACTCGGGCATCCTCCATCCCCGGCGCGACGGGACGTTCGGAGGGGCGAGGGTCGTCTCGCGGGCCGCGGCGGCCATGGCGCTGTGGCGCCTCGCCGGCCGACCGGTCGCGGCGCCGCCCTCGCCCACGGTCCCCGGGCTCGACCCGCAGGCGAAGTACGCGCCGGCGGTGGAGTGGCTGGTGGCGCACGGGGTCGACGCCCTGCTGGTGGGCGGCACCTTCCGCCCCGACGCCCCCCTCCGCCGCGCCCAGCTGCTCCGCTCGCTGCGAGGGCTCTCCGCGGACGCCGTCGCCGGCGGCGCCGTGCCGAGCGCCCCGGCCTGCCCCGCCGCGTAGTCCCGGTCCCGGGAGTCGGTCCCAGCGCCCGGGTGCGCCACGTTGTCACACCCGGGGCGTACGTTTGTTCGTATGGCTCGGGTCAAGACGGTGTTCCGGTGTGGCGAGTGCGGCGGCGAGTCCCCGCGGTGGCTGGGGCGCTGCCCCACGTGCGAGGCGTGGAACTCGCTCGTGGAGGAGCTGGCCGAGGCCGCGCCGCTCCCTGCCGTCGCGGCACGGCGCACGGGCGCGGGCCCCATGCCGATCGACCGGGTGCCCGCCGACGAATGGGTGGCCATCCCCACCGGCATCGACGAGCTCGATCGGGTGCTCGGCGGGGGGCTCGTCCCCGGATCGGTCACCCTCCTGGGGGGTGAGCCCGGGATCGGCAAGTCCACCTTGTTGCTCCAGGCTGCCGCGACCCGCGCCGCGGCCGGTGACCGCGTCCTGTACGTCTCGGCCGAGGAGTCCCGTCAGCAGGTGCGACTCCGGGCCGGTCGTCTCGACACGCTCGACCCCAACCTCTGGTTGGTGGCCGAGACCAGTCTCCCCACCGTGCTGGCCGACCTCTCGTCCACCGATCCCGCACTGGTGGTGATCGACTCCGTCCAGGCCCTGGCCGACCCGCAGCTCTCGTCGGCACCGGGCTCGGTGGCCCAGGTGCGTCACGTCGCCGCTCAGCTCGTCACCGAAGCCAAGCAGCGGGGGGTGGCCGTCGTGCTGGTGGGCCACGTCACGAAGGACGGGTCCCTGGCCGGGCCCCGCGTGCTCGAGCACGTGGTCGACACCGTCTGCACCTTCGAGGGCGACCGCCACCACGCCCTGCGCATGCTGCGGGCGGTGAAGCACCGCTTCGGCCCCACCCACGAGCTGGGCCTGTTCCAGATGACCGACCGGGGCATGCTCGGCGTGCCCGACCCGAGCGGCCTGTTCCTGTCCGACCGCCGGCGGGGGGTGCCGGGCTCGGTCGTCGTGCCCACCCTCGACGGCAACCGGCCACTGCTCGTCGAGATCCAGGCGCTGGTCACCGGTTCCGACCTCGGCAACCCGCGCCGCTCCGCGCAGGGGGTCGACAGCGGGCGGCTGAACATGATCCTCGCCGTCCTCCAGGAGCGGGCCGGCATCTCCGTGGCCAAGTCCGACGTGTACGCCCTCGCCGCCGGGGGCCTGCGCGTCACCGAGCCGGGGGCGGATCTCGCGCTCGCCCTCGCGGTGGTCACCGCCGCCAGCGACACCCCGCTGGTGGATGGGGTGGTGGTCTGCGCCGAGCTGGGCCTCGGTGGCGAGCTGCGCCAGGTGGCCCGACTCGATCGACGCCTCGCCGAGGCCGCCCGCCTCGGCTTTGCCACCGCCCTCGTCGCCCCCGACGGCCCCGAGCCCCCGCCGGGCATGCGGGCCGTGCCCGCCGCCACCCTGGCCGAAGCCGTGCGGCTGTGCCACGGCGGTGGCCTCGGCCGTCCCCTCGTGGCCGCGGTCTGACCCGCCCGTCCGACAGGGGTCGCCCACTAAGCTCTCGTCGTGGCGCAGCCAAGCGAAGCCCTCCGGGCCGCCCTGGCCGCCTCCGCGCCCGGGCGTCCGCTGCGCGAGGGCCTCGATCGCATCCTGCTGTCCGGGATGGGCGCCCTGATCGTCGTCGGCGATGGGCCGGACGTGCTCAACCTCTGCTCGGGCGGCTTCCTGCTCGACGCCGCCTTCACCCCACAGCGCCTGTCCGAGCTGGCCAAGATGGACGGGGCCATCATCCTGGCCGCGGACGCCAGCCGCATCGCTCGGGCCAACGTCCACCTCGTGCCCAACCCCAACGTCCCCACGTCCGAGACGGGCACCCGCCACCGCACGGCCGAGCGGGTCGCCCGCTCGATCAACGTGCCCGTCATCTCGGTGTCCGAGCGCATGGCCGTCATCGCCGTCTACGTGGGTGACGAGAAGCACCCCCTCGAGCCCATCCCGCGTCTGCTCGACCGGTCCAACCAGGCGCTCCAGACCCTCGAGCGCTACCGCACCCGCCTCGACGCGGTGTCCCGGTCGCTGTCGGCGCTCGAGGTGGAGGACCTCGTCACCCTGCGCGACGTGGTCAGCGTCATCCAGCGGGCCGAGATGGTGCGGCGCATCGCCGAGGAGATCGACAGCCACATCGTCGAACTGGGCGAGGACGGCCGGCTCGTGCGCCTGCAGCTCGAAGAGCTCTACTCCGGCGTGGTCGCCGACCGCCGGCTCGCGGTCGCCGACTACTTCCACCGCACCGAGGCCCACCGCCTCGAGGATGCGTTGGACGCGCTGGCGAGCTTGTCCACCGAGGATCTCCTCGACCAGAAGGGTGTCGCGGCAACCCTCAACCTGCCCGGGTCGGCCGACGAGGTCGACCTCGATCTCGGTGTCGCCCCGAGAGGGCATCGACTCCTGGCCAAGATCCCCCGTCTGCCCGAGGCCGTGATCGACAACGTGGTCGAGCGCTTCGGCGACCTCCAGAAGATCATGCGGGCCACCATCGCCGACCTCGACGAGGTCGAGGGCGTGGGGGAGAGCCGGGCCCGAGCCATGAAGGACGGCCTCGCCCGGCTGGCCGAGACCAGCATCCTCGACCGCTACGGATGACCGGTGCGGCCGCGGCCGCACCCCGCCCACCGCTGTGCCCCGACCGCTCCCCATGAGGTTGCCCCGATGATCGAGACCATCACCCTCCCCTCCGGCGTCCCTGCCCGTGTCGCCCGTCCGAGCGAGGGCGCCGCCATCGCCGGCCTCGTGATCGCCCCCGACATCGGAGGCCTGCGGCCCCTCTTCGACGACCTCTGCCAACGCCTCGCCGACGAGAACGGCTGGGTGGTGTGCGCCCCCGAGCCCTTCCCCGGGCGCGAGCACATGGACCTCGGCGAGCGCATGGCCGCCGTGGGTGGCCTGGTGGACGGCACCCAGGTCGGTGCCCTGGTGGAGGCCGCCGACGCCACGGGTGAAGAGCGAGTCGGACTCATCGGCTTCTGCATGGGCGGCATGTACGCGCTGAAGGCCTCGGGCACCGGTCGCTTCTCGCGGTGCGTCGCCTTCTACGGGATGATCCGTGTCCCCGAGGACTGGCAGAGCGAGGGCCAGGGCGAGCCCCTCGAGGCGGTGACCACGCCTGGCGCCTCACCGGTGCTGGCCATCATCGGCACCAACGACCCGTACACACCGGCCGGCGACGTCGACGACCTCGAGGCAACGGGGGCCGAGGTCGTGCGCTACGAGGGCGCCGAGCACGGCTTCGTGCACGACCCGAGTCGCCCGGCCCACCGCCCCGACGACGCCGCCGACGCCTGGCGCCGCGCCGTCACCTTCCTGAACGGCTGAGGCTCACCGCACCGTCACCCGGGCGAGCACCGTGTCGACGCGGGTCGTCTCGGTCGTCGAGCGACTCCGGAGGACGATCGAGCGCGTCCCTGGCGCCGCGCCGGCAGACGCCACGGCCTCCACCCTCACCAGTACGGACTGGCCGGGCGCCAGTGGGCGAGTGAGGTAGGTGCGTCCCACGACCGCTCCGGTCAGGTCGGTGGCGGTCCGCCCTCGGAAGAACCGGACGTCGACCCCGGGACTGGTGCCGACGCGTCGCAGGTCGAAGGTGTCGGCCACCGCGCCGTCGTTCTCGATGCGAACGTAGAACGTGGCCCGACCGCCGCGTCGGCGTGTGGCGTCGACCGCTTGGGCGGCGCCGTCGCGTCCATAGGCGTCGCCGCCGACGAAGGCCCGACCGGCGAGCTTCAGGGCGAGGTCGGGCTGGTGCGTGAGGGTGACGGTGACGTCGACCGGGGTCGAGTCCACCGGCTCGGTCTGGTCGCTGTCGGCGGTGGCGACGTTGGTGTAGGTGCCGGCGTGGTTCGCCGCCGTGGTGTACGAGCAGTCCACGGTGACCGCGTTGCGGACGGTGAGCGTCCCGACGTCGCTCGCACAGGCCGGTGCGGCGGGATCGACCACGGTCACGCCAGAGAGGTCGACGTTGCCCGTGTTGGTGACGGTGACGTGGTAGTCGATGGCCGAGCCCGCCTCGACCTCGGTCTGGTCGGCGGTGACGTCCACGGCCAGTGCGGGCGCCGGCGTCCCGAGGTCGACCGCCGGCAGCTGGTCGCCCATCTCGCCGGGTGCGTCGCCGCGTACGGACGTGTCCCCGAGCCCGAGCTGGCCACGCTCGTTGTCGCCCCAGCACTTCACGGTGCCGTCGTCGAGGACCGCGCAGGCGTGGAAGTCCCCGAGGGTCACCGCCGTCGCGGTGCGCCCCGGACCGAGGTCGATCGGGAGGAGGGCATCGCCCATCTCGTCGGGTCCGTCGCCCCGACGCAGGAGGTCGCCGGTGCCGAGGGTGCCGCGCTGGTAGTCGCCCCAGCACTTCACGGTCTGGTCGTCGAGCAGCACGCACGTGTGGTGGTAGCCGCCGGTGGTGAGGGCGACCGCGGTCCGGCCCGTCCCAAGGTCCACCGAGGGGTGGTCGTCGGGGAGCGGCTGGCTCAGCCCAGCGGGTGTGGTGGTGCCGATGCCGAGCTGGCCGTCGTTGTTCTGGCCCCAGCAGACCAGTCGCTGGTCGTCCCGGAGCGCGCAGGCATGGGTGTCGCTGACGCTGATGGCGGTGGCCGTGCGCCCCGGGCCCAGGTTCACCGGCACCAGGGCACTCCCCATCTCGCCGGGGTCGTCGCCGACGCTGTCGTCCACGTCGTGGCGATCGGTGTGGACGCCGTCCGTCTCGCCCCAACAGACGACATCGTGGGTGTCGCGGATCGCGCAGGCGAACTCGGCGCCCGCGTCGACGGCCAGGGCGGTACGCCCGGGCCCGAGGTCGACCGGAGCCAACGCGGCCATCTCGCCGTCCTGGTCGCCGAGGGGCGTCAGGACACCCTGGCCGAGCTGCCCGTAGGCATTCCCACCCCAACACTTCACGGACCCGTCGTCGAGCAGCGCGCAGGTGTAGCCGATGCTGGGCCGGTGCCAGCCGCGAGCCGCCGCCGTGATGGCCACGGCCGTGCGGCCCTCGCCCAGGTCGACGGGCGCCAGGGTGTCACCCATCTGGCCGGTGCTGTAGCCGTGGCCGAAGGTGTCGTCCTGGCCCAGCTGGCCGACGTCGTTCATGCCCCAGCACTTCACGGTGCCGTCGTCGAGCAGCGCGCACGTGTGGTGGCCCGCGGCGGCGATGGCGGTGGCGGTCCGGTCGGCGCCGAGATCGACGGGCGGGAGCCCATCGCCCAGCTCGCCGGGGGTGTCCCCGCGGGTGTCGGTGTCACCGACGCCGAGCTGGCCGTAGGCGTTGCCCCCCCAGCACTTGACCTCGCCCGTGCCGAGGAGCGCGCAGGAGTGGTCGGTCCCCGCCGTCACCTGGACCGCGGTCGGTTCGTTCGGAGACTGCTGCACGGTCTCGACGGCGGCCCCTCGGGTGGGCGTCGCCGACGCCGTCGGTGCGGAGACCGCGAGGGCCGCCACGAATGCAAGGAGGAGCGCGGCGCCGGTCCACCGGCCGGTGTGTCGTCGTACTCGTCGCTGCTCGCGCACGTTCTGCCCCCCGCTCGTCGCGCCCGGGCCCAGCGTAGGAGAGCCGACGCCGGCGCGCTCAGCGAGCGCGGATGGTCATCTGCTGGCGGTTGGTGATGGTGTACCCGCCGTCCGCAGGCTCGAGCCAGCCGAGGCGGATGAACGACGAGATGGCCTTGTTGACCCGCTCGCGGGAGGCGCCGACCATGCCCGCCAGCTCTTCCTGGGTGATGGGCAGCTCGAAGTGGTCGCTCTCACCGGCGAGCTCGAGGAGGCGCTTGGCGGTGCGGCCGGTGACGTCGAGGAAGACGGAGTCGGCCAGCGCCTCGTCGGTGGTGCGGAGGCGGCCGGCCAGCAGTTCGACGACCCGCCACAGGTGCCCGGGCTCGGCCTCGAACACCTCGCGCAGGGGCTCGTAGGGGATGGCGATGAGCTGCGACTCCTCGAGGGCCCTCGCCTCGGCCGAACGGGGGAGGCCGTCGAAGAGGGGCATCTCGCCGAACAGGTCGCCGCGCTCCATGAGAGCGATCAGCGACTCCCGGCCGTCCTCGGACTTGTTGGCGATGGCGATGCGGCCCGACTCGACCACGAACAACGCGTCCGGGTCGTCCTCGACGGAGAACACGACGTCGCCCCGCTCGACGGTGAGCATCGAAGCAGCCGCGGTCACGGTCGCGAGCGCGTCCGGGCTCAGGTCGCGGAACAGCACGACGTCGGTCAGCACCCCCTGATCCACCATGACGTTCGTCATCGTAGATTGCAGGTCGTGCCCCCGTCCCCTTCACCTCACGAAGCCGCACCGAGTGGTGACACCTGGGCCGTCGTCGTGGCCGCCGGCTCGGGGGCCCGCTTCGGCGGCCCGAAGCAGTTCGAGCCGCTCCGCGGCCGGCGCGTGATCGACTGGTCGCTCGCGGCCGCCCGGGCCGCATGCGACGGCGTGGTGTGCGTGCTCCCCGCCGGCACCGGCCGATCGGAGCCCGCAGCCGACGTCTCCGTGCCCGGCGGCGCCACCCGGTCCGAGTCCGTGCGGGCGGGACTGGCGGCGGTGCCCGACGATGCCGGCGTCATCGTGGTGCACGACGCCGCCCGCCCGGTGGCGCCGGCCTCGCTCTTCGCCGAGGTGATCGCCGCGGTCCGCCAGGGCGCCGACGCCGCCGTCCCCGGCGTCGCCGTGCACGACACCATCCGCCACGCCGACGAAGGTGTGATCGACCGCTCCCACCTCGTGGCGGTGCAGACGCCCCAGGCGTTCCGGGCCTCCGCCCTCCGAGCCGCGCACGCCGCCGGCGGCGAGGCCACCGACGACGCCTCGCTCGTGGAGGCCGCAGGTGGCACGGTGGTGGTCGTGCCCGGCCGCTCCCACAACTTGAAGATCACCGACCCCGGTGATCTGCGCATCGCCGCGGTCCTGCTCGACGAGGCCGACGCGTGACCGACGCCCGCCCGGCGGCCGGCGCCGGCCTGCGCATCGGCCAGGGCTTCGACCTGCATCCCTTCCTCGGCGACGACGAGGACGCGGGTGATCGGGTGCTCACGCTCGGCGGCGTCACCTTCCCCGGCGAGACCCCGCTGCGCGGCCACAGCGACGCCGACGCCGTGGCCCACGCCTGTGCCGACGCGCTCCTCGGCGCCGCCGGGCTCGGTGACATCGGCCAGCACTTCCCCGACACCGATCCCGCCTGGGCCGGCGCCGACAGCATCGCCCTTCTGGCCGAGGTGACCGCCCGGGTGCGCGCCGCCGGCTGGTCGCCCGCCAACGTCGACTGCACCGTCATCGCCGAGCGCCCCAAGCTGGCCGCCCGCCGCGACGACATGCAGCAGCGCCTCGGCTCCGCCGTCGGCGCGCCGGTGTCGGTGAAAGCCACCCGGGCCGAGGGCCTCGGCGCCCTCGGCCGTACCGAGGGCATCGCCTGCCTCGCCGTCGCCCTCCTCGTGGAGACCTCATGACCCTGCTCGCCCCACCCACGCTCCACCAGCAGGCATCGGCCGGGAGGCGGCCGTGAGCCCGCCCCGCCAGGGCGGTCGAGGCGGCGGCGGTCGCTCCGGCGGCGGTGGTCGCTCCTCCGGGGGCGGGGGCCGCTCGCCGTCCGGGGGCGGTCGGGGCGGCGGGAAGGGCCGCGGCAAGCCGCCGGCGGGTCGCGGGCGATCGGGCGACCGCAGCGGCGCCCGCGTCGGGGCACCCCCGGCACGGCCCAACCGCAACAAGCCCGTGGACAAGCGGGGCCTGGGGGGCGAGCAGGTGGAGGGCCGTCAGTCGGTCCGCGAGCTGCTGCTGGCGGGCCGACGCAAGACCGTCGAGGTGATCTTCAGCTCGGGCCTCGACGACGCGCCCATCCTCGACGACATCATCGACCTCGCCGACGAGCACAAGGTCCCGGTGAACGAGCTGAGCCGGGCCAAGTTCGACTCGACGGCCCGCACGGAGTCGTCGCAGGGGGTCCTCGCGTTCGCTCAGCCGGTGCCCGAGCACTCACTCGACGAACTGGCCCAGGCGGGCGACCGGTCCACCGGCCAGGCGCCCTTCCTGCTCATGGTCGACGGCGTCACCGACCCGGGGAACCTGGGCGCCCTGCTCCGTTCGGCGGAGTGCGCCGGCGTGTCCGGCGTCGTGCTGCCGCGCCACCGGGCTGTGCACCTGTCGCCGACCGTCACCAAGTCCGCGGCCGGCGCCATCGAGCACCTGCCCATGTGCCTCGTGGGGGGGCTCCCCGCCGCCATCACCCGTCTGCAGGAGCTCGGGGTCTGGGTGGTGGGCCTCGACGGCGCCGCCGACCAGTCCCTCTTCGACCTCACCCTCGCGAAGGAGCCGGTGGCGCTGGTGCTGGGCAGCGAGGGAAAGGGCCTCTCCCGCCTGGTGGCCCAGCGCTGCGACAGCGTGGTGTCGATCCCGCTGCGCGGCGCGCTCGGCTCGCTCAACGTCGGCGCCGCCGGCACCCTCGCCTGCTACGAGGTCGCCCGCCGGCGGGTCTGAGCCCGCCCGACCCGACCCCCTCCCGTTCTGGGCACTCCCGTGTGTGCTCAGCGGGTCCCGGGGAGTACCCGGAACGTCGGTACGTCCGGGGTCAGACCGTGGCGGCGGCGTCTTCCAGCGCCCGCCACACCCGCTCGGGGGTGCAGGGCATGTCGACGTGGCGCACGCCGAGGTGGGCGAGGGCGTCGACCACGGCGTTCTGCACGGCCGGTGTGGCGCCGACGGTGCCGGACTCGCCGATGCCTTTGGCCCCGAGCTCGTTGTAGGGCGTCGGCGTCTCCATGGGGATGCGCTCGAACATGGGCAGCTCGGTGGCGGTGATCACCGCGTAGTCCATGAAGTTGGTGGTCAGGGGGTTGCCGTCCTCGTCGTAGCGCACCTCCTCGAGCAGGGCCTGCGCCACGCCTTGGGCGAGGCCGCCGTGCACCTGGCCGTCGGCGAGGAGGGGGTTGAGGATGGTGCCGGCGTCGTCGACCGCCACGAGGCGGGTGAGCTCGACCGAACCGGTCTCGGTGTCGATCTCGACCACGGCGAGGTGGGCACCGAAGGGGAAGGTCGGGCCCGGGGCGTTGAAGTCGGACACCCCCACCAGCGGGTTGGCACCGGCCGTCGACGTGGCGACCTCGTCCCATCCCACGGAGACCGCGGGCACGCCGGCCACGTGGAAGCGACGACGGCCGTCCGCGCCGGGCTCACCGAGCACGAGGTCGTCGGCACTGGCCTCGAGCAGGTCGGCGGCGGCGTCCCGGGCGAGGTCGTGGAGCTTGCCGGCGGCGTCGTGGATGGCCGAGCCGGCCACCTGCACCGAGCGGGAGCCGCCGGTCACCGAGCCGGTGGGGATGACGTCGGTGTCGCCGAACACGACCTCGACCTGGTCGATGGGCACCCCGAGGCGGTCGGCCACGAGCATGGCCCAGGCCGTCTTGTGGCCCTGGCCGTAGGGGGACGAGCCCGTCTTGGCGAGGAAGGTGCCGTCGGACCGCAGCTCGACGGAGCCGAACTCGGAGCCCCCGCCGAGGGCGGTGATCTCGACGTACACGGAGAGCCCGAGGCCCAGCACCTTGGTGGCGCCGGCGTCGCGGCGGCGCTGCTGCTCGGCCCGCAGCTCGGCGTAGCCGGCGGACTCGAGCAGGAGGTCGAGCGCGGCCGTGTAGGCCCCGATGTCGTAGGTGGCGCCGCCAGGGGTGTCGTAGGGGAAGGCGTCGTCGGCGAGGAGATTGCGGCGGCGCACCTCGGCGGGGTCCCTGCCGATCTCGGCGGCGAAGAGGTCCACTGCCCGCTCGATGGCCGCGGCGGCCTCGGGACGCCCCGCACCCCGGAACGCGACCAGCGGCGTGGTGTTGGTGGCCACGGACTCGGCGCTGAACTCGGCGTTGGTCACGTCGTAGACGCCGGTGGTCATCATCCGGGTCATGAAGGGCAGGATCGCTCCCATCATCGGGTAGGCCCCCGAGTCCTGGACGACCTTCAGGCGGTAGGCGGTGATCTTGCCGTCGCGGGTGCCGCCGATGGTGACGTCCTGGATCTGGGCGCGGCCGTGCCCGAGGTTCACCATCGACTCGGAGCGGGTCTCGGTCCACTTCACGGGGCGGCCGAGGTGCTTGGACAGCGGGCCGAGGAGGAGGTCCTCGGGGTAGGCGCTCGACTTCGAGCCGAAGCTGCCTCCCACGTCGGGGGTGACGACGCGGACCTGGTCCTCGCCGAGGCCGAGCACCTTGGCCACGGACTCCCGGATCGGGTGGGCGCCCTGGTTGCTGGAGTAGACGACGAGGCGACCGTCGTCGTCCCAGTACGCCGCCGCCGAGCGCGGCTCGATGGGGCAGGGCGCCACCTTCTGGTTGACGATGCGCTGCTCGACCACGACCTCGCAGTCGGAGAAGTCCGCGGTCATCCCGCCGGCGGGGATGGACATGACGCCCTGGGTGTCGGCGTCGGGGAAGAGGGGCTGGGCCGGCGAGAGGGCGGCCTCGGGGTCGACGACGGCGTCGAGGGGGTCGTAGTCGACGATCACCAGCTCGGCCGCGTCGGTGGCCTGACTGCGGGTCTCGGCCACGACCGCGGCGATGGGCTCGCCCACGAAGCGCACGACGTCACGGGCCAGGAGAGGGCGGAGCATCTGCTGGTTGAGGAAGCCCATCGACGGGGCCTGGTCGGCGATGTCGACGTCGTCGATGGTCCACACCGCGAGCACGCCCGGCATCGCCGCCGCCTCGCTGGTGTCGACCTCGAGGAGGCGGGCGCTGGCCATGGTGGAGCGCACGTAGACCACGTGGGCCGGCGTTCCCGGCAGCACGACGTCGTCGACGTAGGTGCCCCCGACGGTCAGGAAGGCGGGGTCCTCGGTGCGCAGCACCCGGTTCCCAAGGATGGACATGAAGGTGTTCCCCCGTCCTGGTCGGACTCGATCACCGGGGACGCTAGTGCTCAGCCGCCGACCTGGAGCGCGTCGGTCGGGGTCACCCGCACCTCGTACGTGCCGGACACGGGCACCTCGACACGAAACCCGCCGGCGCCGGCGGTGACGGTCCCGGAGGCGCCGGTGGTGGTGGACACCAGGGGGACCCCGAGGTCGCGGTCGGGCACCCAGAGCACGAGCGTGCCTTCGCCGTCGACCTCGCCGCGGATGCGGGCGGCGCCGGTCACGGGATCGTTGCGCAGGCGGGTGAGGCGCCCCGGCGCGGCCCGGGGATAGGTGCGCGAGAGGATGGTCGCCCACGGCTGGGTCAGCCCCAGGTCCTCGCCGCTCGGGCAGGCGGTGCGGTGCAGGTGCACGAGCACCTCGGGCGGCTCGTAGGCGGGGCCCACGCCCACCGAGTGCGGGTCGCCACAGGCCTGGCGCCATTGCCACCAGGCGCCGCCGACCAGGTGACGGTCCTCCTGGCGTGCGTACTCCGCCACGAGGCCGGCCTGCTCGTCCGGGTCGCCGAACCACCCGTACTCGCCCACCCAGAAGGTGGTGTCGAGGGCGGCGGCGGTGGTCTCGGCGTTGGCGAACCCCTCCGCGATGGTGACGCCCGCGGACGAGATCGACTCGGCGTAGAGGTGGGGGGAGAACACGACGTCGGGATCGTCGGTGAAGTCGGTCGGCACGGGCGCGTCGCCCAGGCCCGACCACAGGATCACCGGCTCCACGAACACCAGGTGGGGGGTCTCGGCGCCGCCGGCGGCCTCACCGCGGCGCACGGCGTCGATGGCGCGGCCGTAGAAATCGCCGAGCGCGGCGTTCGTCCCGTCCACGCCGGGCCCGAAGCCCGGCTCGTTCAACAGGTCGTAGCCGGCGATGGCCGGTTCGGCGCCGAACTCCTCGCCCAGCCGCTCCCACACCTCGATCAGGTGGTCCTGGATGCCTTCGGTGTTCGCCCAGAAGTTGTTCCATGCCGCCACCACCGCCCCGGCGCTCTCGCGGCCCCCGGTGTCCGAGCGGCAGGTCGACGCCCCGTCGGTGAGGGTGGCCCACTCGGGCGCGCCGTCCCACCCGATCGCCGGGGACTGGCCGTCCGGGCAGGTGGTCCCGGACGGGCTGGCCACGAAGCTCGAGTACGCGTCCTGGTGCATGTCGAGCACGGTGTAGAGACCCTGCGCCGCGGCTGCGTCGACCGCGGCATGGACCTCTGAGAGGTACTCCTCGTCGATCTCACCGGGATCGGGTTCGAGCCGGGACCAGCTGAGGAGGAGGCGGACGACGTCGAACCCCAGCGCGGCCATCTCGGCGAACTCGCCGTCGTCGTAGGCGAACGTCGGCGGGAGGTCGGGGTTGGGCTGGTCGTACTCGGCGAGGGTGTTGAGGTTGACGCCGCGCAGCAGCACCTGATTCCCGTCGACGTCGACGATGCGGGGATGCTCGCCACGCTCGAGGCGCAGGGGCGCAAGGTCGTCGGCACCGAAGGGGGCGCCGTCGACACGCTCGACGACGGTCGTGTCGGTGGTGCCCTCGGACTTGCCGCCCGACGAGCAGGCGCCCGCCACCAGAGCGACGACGAGCAGGGCGGCGGGAAAGGCGGCGTGTGGGCGCACGCGTCCATCGTGGCAGCAGCGTCCGGTCGGTGGCGCCCATGCCCGGCGACGATCTGACGAGGTGGAGGCGACTGCGCCCGGAATCCGACGGCCCTCGCCTCCACCTCCGCGTCGGCCACCGGGTCACCGGCGCCGGTAGCTTGCGGCGGTGCGGTACCGGCCCGAGATCGACGGGGTGCGGGCCCTCGCGGTGGTGGCGGTCGTCGCTTACCACGCCGGGGTGCCCGGGTTCGGCGGCGGGTTCGTCGGCGTCGACGTGTTCTTCGTGATCTCCGGGTTCCTGATCACCGGTTTGCTGGTCGGGGAGGTGGAGCGCTCCGGACGCCTCTCGGTCGCCGGCTTCTACGGGCGGCGGGCCCGCCGCCTGCTGCCGGTGGCGGCGCTCGTGACCGTCGCCACCGTGGTCGTGGGCTGGTGGGTGCTCTCGCCCATCGACCGGGGGGACCTGACCGCCGACGCGCTCGCCACCTCGACCTACACCATCAACCTGCGGCTCGCCGCGCAGCACTACGACTACCTGCGCGCCGACCTGTTCCCGTCGGCCTTCCAGCAGTTCTGGTCGCTGGCGGTGGAGGAGCAGTTCTACCTGGTGTGGCCTCTGGTGCTCTGGGCGGCGCTGCGTGGGGCCTCGGCCCGTCGGCGCGCCGCGGCGGTGGTCGGTGCCGTAGTGGGGGCATCGTTCGTGGTCTCGCTGTGGTGGACCGCCGCTGCCCCCGAATGGGCCTTCTTCGCCCTGCCGGCCCGGGCCTGGCAGCTCGGCCTCGGGGCGCTCCTGGGCCTGGCCTGGTCGCGCGTCGAGCGGCTCGACGAGCGCGGGCGCGCCGTCGGTCAGCTCGTCGGTCTCGCCGCCATCGTCGCCTCGGTGGTCGGGCTGTCGTCGGCCACGGCGTGGCCGGGATGGTGGGCGCTGCTCCCGACGGTCGCGACCCTGCTCGTGTTGGCGGGCCCGCCTTCGGGGCCGTTCGCGGCGCTGCTGGGACAGGCGCCGCTCACCTGGGTGGGCGTGCGGTCGTACTCCTGGTACCTCTGGCACTGGCCGACCATGGTGTTCGCCGCCGCCGCTCTGGACCGCGACGTCGGCGGCTGGCCCGCCGTGCTGGCGGGGGTGGGCGCCCTGGCGCTCGCCCACGTGACCTACACACTGGTCGAGCAGCCGGTCCGGCGGGCACCCAGGTTGGTGGCGTCGCCCCGGGCCAGCGTGGTGCTGGGCCTCGCGGTGACGGTCACTTTGGCTGGCTCCTTCGCGGTCTTGCACGCCACCCGCGCCGACGTGCTGGGGCCCGGTACATCGGTCGCCGACGACGGCGGTGCCCCGACGCCCCTCGACCCCGAGCGGCTCGACGCCGCCGCGCTCGTCGAGCAGGTGCCCGCCAACCTCACCCCGGCCCTCGCCGACGCCCGCGCCGACCTCCCCGTCGTGTTCACCGACGGCTGCAACGGCGACCTCGGGCCGACCACCGTCGACGCGGCCCGGGTCGAGGCCTGCACCTACGGCGACGCGGACGGAGACCGGACGGTGGTGCTGGTCGGCGACTCGCACGCGGCGCAGTGGCAACCCGCGCTCGCCGCCCTGGCCGAGGACGCGGGCGTGCGCCTCGTCGTGCTCACCAAGTCGGCCTGCCCCGTCGCCGACCTCACCGTCGACAACCGGCTGCTGGGGCGGCCCTACACGGAGTGCGACACGTGGCGGGACGACGTCGTCGCGCTCGTCGGCGAGCTCGAGCCGGACCTCGTGGTCGTCGCCAGCTCCTCGCGCTACGACGCGCCGGCTCCAGACGGCTCGGGCGCGGAGGCCGACGCCGAGGACTGGACCGCCGCCCTCACCCGCACCCTCGGCGCCGTGGCGGCGACGGCGCCCACCGTCTTCCTGGGGGACACCCCGTACCCGGCCGGCGACGTGCCCGCCTGCCTGGCGGAGCACCTGTCCGACGCCCCGGCCTGCGCCCTCGACCGCGGTCAGCTCGCCTTCGACCTCGCCCGGGTCGAGGCCCAGGCCGCCTCGGATGCCGGCGTCCCCCTCGTCCCGACGGTGGACCTGGTGTGTGGCCTCCAGCGGTGCCCGGTCATCGTCGGCCGCCACCTCGTGTACCGCGATGCCAGTCACCTGGCCACGCCCTACGTCGAGCGCCTGGCGCCACAGGTCGGCGCCCTCCTCGACGCCGCCGCTCCCCGGGCCGGCGCGTCCCCGCTCTTCGGGGCTGGCTGATCGGGTTCCGGGACGACGACGGCACCGTCGTCCTGCTCAGCGGGCCGGGCAGCCCTTGGGTGAGCGGCCCAGCGCCCGCAGTCCGGCGAGGTCGCCCGACCGGTACGGAGCGTCGGCGGTCCCCATCACCTGGGTGGAGAAGGCCTCGCCGTCGGGATGGTCGAGGCCGAACAGGTGCCCCACCTCGTGGAACGCCACCCGGCGGTGGGCGACGGCGTCGCCGTTCAGGTCCCCCGGGTCGAGGACGATCACGCCGCTGACGTAGCGCCCGCCGCGGATGGCCGGGTCGCTCCATCCGGCGTGCCGCCCGGGGATCACGTCGTACGAGACCCACACGGGGTCGCGGTCGTCCTGGTGCACCCCGTCGGCGTCGACCCTGCCGTCGTAGCGGACGGGGATCCCCGTGGCGAGCGACGCCGCCGCGAACGCGTCGTGGATGTCCGAGGTGAGGACCAGGCGTCCGCCGGTGGGGTCGATCTGGTAGTGGATCGTGGCGCACGGAGACCAGCGCACGGGCTGGCCCCGCGAGTCGAGGTGGAGGTAGGCGTAGGGCTGGCACGCGGTCGTCATCAGGAGTGCGACCCCGACGAGGACCAGCGCCATCGTGGTTCGAGTTCGTCGCATACCTCGGGATCGACGGACGCTGGAGGGGTCCCGATCGGCCAACCGCGCCCTTCTGCGTGGTGCCGACGCGCGGGCCGAAGGTCCCGGACCGTGGGGAGCGCAATCTCCCGGGCGACCCTCGGGAGGCGGCGGCCCGGACGCGGGTCGGCGTCGTCGGTCGAGAGGCAGAGGATGACGCGGCCCCGTCACCCCGCTCATCGTCCAGACTGGACCCGGTTCCCCGAGGAGGGCGGATGCGAGCGACGCGCAGTCTGATGATCGTGATGGGCCTGGTGGCCGGCTCGATGGCACCGGTCGTGGTCGCCTCGCCGGCGGGGGCAGGGGGCGTCGGCCTCAGCGGCGTGAGTCAGGTCGCCGCCAACGCCTCCATGACGTGCGCGGTGCTCCAGGACACCACCGCCCGCTGCTGGGGGATGGGGCCGCTCGGCACGGGTGGCGCGTTCAACCAGACCTCCACCCTCGCCGTGCAGGTGCAGGACGCCAACGGCGACCCGCTCACCGGGGTCACCCAGGTGGCGGTGGGTACCGGCTTCGCCTGCGCTCTCCTCCAGGACACCTCGGCGGTGTGCTGGGGCGAGAACCTGGTCGGCAACCTCGGCGACGGGACCACGACGCCGAGCGCCCGTCCCGTCGTGGTGCAGCAGCAGGGCGGTGCCACCCTGACCGGGATCACCCAGCTCGCTCTCGGGGACTTCCACGCCTGCGCCCGGCTGTCCTCCGGTGAGGCCCGCTGCTGGGGTCAGAACCAGGGAACGATCGGCGACGGGACCCGTACGAACCGCAAGCGGGCCGTGGTGGTGCAGAACGGCGCCGGCACGGGCCCGCTGACGAACGTCACGCAACTGGCAGCCGGGTCGAACCACACGTGCGCGCTCCTCGGCGACGGCACGGTGCGCTGCTTCGGCGAGAACGGTCAGGGCCAGATCGGCGACGGCACCACGACGGCTCGCTTGCTGCCCAAGCTCGTGAAAGCGACCTCGGGCACGGGCTCGCTCACCGGCGTGACCCAGATCTCGTCCCGCCTGCAGACCACCTGTGCGCGCCTGGGCGGCACCGGCCAGTTGCGATGCTGGGGACCCAACACCAACGGACAGCGGGGCAACGGCACGGTGACCCTGCCCGGCCAGGCCGGGCCGTTGCGCCCGACCGCGGTGAAGGCACCCTCGGGCACCGCCGCCTTCACCGGCGCCCAGTCCGTAGGGGTGGGCGCGTTCCACGCCTGCGCCCGGGTGACCACTGCGCAACTGCGCTGCTGGGGCCTCAACCGCGACGGGCAGGCGGGTGACGGCACCCGGACCTCACCGCGGAAGCTGCCCGTGGTGGTGCGCAACCAGTTCGACACCCAGCCGTTGAGCAACGCGCAGACCGTCGTCGGCGCCGATCAGCACACGTGCGCGCTGCTCACCGACTCGACCGTCCAGTGCTGGGGGGCCAACAACTTCGGCCAGGTCGGTGACGGCACCACCACGCGCCGCAAGCTCCCGACGCCGGTGCAGGCCGCCTAGCCCCGGCGGGCGGCGCGCCGGGCTCCGGGCGGCGTGCCTCTCAGGTGCGGACGGCGGTGGTGCGCACCAGGCGGCTGTCGGCGAGCGCCGCGGTGCGGTGGCCCTGGATGGCCACGTACTCGGCCGACGACACCATCGAGACGAAGGCCGTGGTGTCCGGGTAGCGCACGAGCACGATGTCGTCCCACTGCTCGTCGTCGGGGCCGATGAGCGTGCCGTGGCACCCGCCCAGCATCTCGATCGACCCGCCGATGCCGGCCAGGATGGGCAGCACGCCCTCGGAGTAGCGCTGGTAGGCCTCGCGGCCGGAGATGGGGGACTCGGGCGCCAGTTCGGCGGCCTCCGAGTAGTCGGCCTCGTCGAGGTAGCGCAGGAGGTTCAACATCACCACGGTGCCGCCGGGGTCGTTCGCGAGGAACTGGGCGAGCTGCTCGGTGGTGGGCTCCACGTGTCCGGTCATGGCACTCACACTGCCAGATCATCGCTGCTGCCCGCACCGTCGCCGGTCGCCGGCTCGGGCCGGCAGCGGACCATCGCCGCGCTCGCGAGGCTGAAGACGACCTCGTCGCGCTGGTTGAGCAGCTCACCGGTCGACGAGACGATGCCGATGCCGGGGCGGCTGTTGGACCGGCGCAGCTCGACCACGGTGGAGCGGGCCCGCAGCTCGTCGCCGGGCCGGACCGGGGCGTGGAGGCGCAGCTTGTCGAACCCGAGGGCGCTGACCGCGGCCACCTTCTCCGTCTCCGGCACCTTCGAGTGCAGCGAGCAGCTGATGGCGAAGACGTGGGCGGAGCACGCCACGAGGCCGCCGAACATGGTGTCGGCGGCGGCGACCGGGTCGACGTGGAAGGGCTGCGGGTCGAACCGCTCGGCCATCTCGATGATCTCCGCCTCGGTGACCAGGTAGGCGCCGCCCTTGTGGTCGACGGTCCCGATCGCGAAGTCCTCGAAGTAGCGCACGGCGGGACGCTACCGGCGCCCGGGCGCCTGGACGGAACGTCGTCGAGCCCTCGCCGTCAGGCGCCGGCCCCCGTCGCCCCGGACCCGTGCCGGACCTCGAACAGCTCCCGGTCGGCCTCGTCCTCGAACCCCACGACCGCCCACGTCTCCCGTCGCCCGGCGCGCCGGAGGCCCTCGACCCGGTGGTTGCCGTCCTCGAGGGCGAAGCCTCCGTCCCGGAACGTCACGATGACGGGGGCCGGTTGCCAGCCCTCGGCAAGACGACGCTCGAGGTCCTCCACGTCATCGCGCCACTCGTGGTCCTCGACGGCGACCAGGACGGGGGCGTCGCGCGGTCCGGCGAGTCGGCCGAGGAGGTCGATGGGCAGCGGTACGGGTCCGTGCCAGGACGCCATCCGGCCCATGAGGAGGTCGGCCAGCTCGGCGTTGTCGCTGCCGGGGCTGCACAGGAACTCCCGCACCCACGGACCCAGTGCGTCCTGCTCGCCAGCCCGATGGGCGGCGTCCGCCCAGTCGATGTCGGTGCTCACGTCGCGCTCCTTCCCACGCCGGCGCTTGTCGATGCCGCCTGCTCGATCAGGTGGGTCGCGTCGTTGAAGCGGTGCAGGGTCCATCGCCCGCGGCTGGGGTCGTGGCGCCACTCGGTGAGGCCTGTGTTCGTGGGTTGCAGGGTGGCGCCGGAGCCCGGGTGCGGGATGTCGAACAGCACCCGGACCGAGGCGCCGATGACGCCGGCATGGCAGACCGCCACAACGGTCTGGCCGATGTACTCGGTGGCGATGCGCTCGAGCATCTGGCGCACCCGCGCGTGGAAGCTGTTCCAGCTCTCCCCCTCGGGGGCGAAGACCCGATCCGGTTCGGCTTCCATGTCGAACGTCCCGAACCGGGTGGTGTACTCGGTCCACTCGAGGCCGTCGGCGTCTCCGGTGTGGATCTCGCAGAGGTCGCACTCGTGCGCGGCCACCGGCAGGCCCATGCCGGGGGCGATGATGTCCGCGGTCTCGATGGCCCGGGGGAGCACGCTGGCCAGCAACACGTCGGCCCGAAGCTCGCGCGTGGTCTCGAGGCGGCGCCGCAGCGCTTCGGCCTGCGTCCGACCGTGCGGCGTGAGCCCGGCGCAGCCGGTGCGGCCGCCGATGACGCCGTGGAAGCCCGCGTGGGCCTCCCCGTGGCGGACGAGGACGAGCCGGGTGGGGCCTCGACCCTCGGGCGGTGACGTCAGATCGGGTTCGGCGGCTTCGGCCATACCCGGTTCCTTCCCCGTGCGGCGCCTGAGACGTCACTCTCCGTTTCCGGGCAGCCGGGATCAGCGCCGGCGGAGGCCCTCGAAGCGGGCGACGATCTCGCCGGCCTCCGCCGAGGCGGGGAGGTCGACGGTGACGTCGAGGTACCACTCGTCGTGGCCCTCGGGGTCGACGAGGATCTGCTCGACGGCCCACTGGGGGCCCTCGTCCGCCACGAGGAAGCGGGCCGGCCCCCGGGCGTCGCCGTCGATGCCGATCCGCTCGTTCCAGGCCACGTCCGGGTACGCCGTGAAGAACGGCTCGAACTGCTCGAGCAACCTCGCCGCCGTCCATCCGTGGTTGCCGATCTCGGTGAGGTCCTCCGACCACGCCTCCCACTGGCCGGTGGCGGCGTACTGCACCCACCGGAACACCCGGGAGCGGACGAGGGCCCGGAAGGCATGGCGGTCGGTGGTGATGTCCACCACGGCCTCGGTGGCGTCCTCCAGGGCGTCGAGGTCGACGGCCGCTTCGGGGTCGAACATCGCCGTCCACTCGTCCAGCAGGGACGAGTCGGTCGTGCGGATCACCGCGCCCAGCCAGTCGGTCAGCTCGTCGACCTCGTCGGTCTTGGCCGCGTCGGGGACGGCGCGCAGCATCGTCTTGTACACGTCCGACAGGTAGCGCAGCAGGAGCCCCTCGGAGCGCTTGATGCCCAGGAAGCGCACGAACGAGGGGAAGTCCATGGAGCGGTCCCACAGGTCGCGCACCACGCCCTTGGGGGCGATGTTGCGGTCGCCGATCCACGGGTTGGCCACCCGCCAGCGGTCGAACACGTCGTAGATCTCGTCGCGCAGCGGCTGCGGGTAGTTGATCTTCTCGAGCTCGGCGATGCGCTCCTCGTACTCGACCCCGGCGGCCTTCATCGCGGCCATGGCCTCGTCCTTGGCCTTGTCCTTCTGGGCCATCAGGATGGGGAAGGGGTTGTCCACCACGGCCTCGACCAGGGCGAGCAGGGCGAGGGCGTAGGACTCGTGGTCGGCGTCGAGCTGGGGGACCGCGGTCAACAGGAACGGCGACAGCAGCTGGTCGAGGGCGAAGTCGGCCTGGAGCGCGCGGTCGACCTCGACGAAGCGCCCGTACTCGTCGGGCGTCTCGAGGAGGCGGACGACGTTCGCGGTGCGCAGCGCCTTGTAGAGGCTCAGCGTGGTGCGGACGTGGCGGCGCTGGCGGTCCCGCGGCTCGTGGTTGCCGAGCAGCAGCGCCCGGCCGTGGACCCAGGCGTCACCGGGCCGGTCCAGGAGCTGCATGAGCATCCCCGGGGTGATGCGGAACGACGAGACGAGGGGCTCGGGGGTCGCCGACTGCAAGCGGGTGAAGGTGTCCTCGTCGTAGTGGACGAACCCGCGCGGCGGCGCCGCCTTCTTCAGCTTGCGCTTCTTCTTCGGGTCGTCGCTGGCCTTCGCGTCGGCGGCGTCGTTGGCGGCCACGTGGTCGGGCGCGACGGCCACGACGAGGCCCTCGGTGTCGTAGCCGGCGCGCCCGGCTCGGCCGGCGATCTGGTGGAACTCACGGGCACTGAGCAGGCGGGTCTCGGTGCCGTCGTACTTGTAGAGGCGGGTGAACACGACGGTGCGGATGGGCAGGTTCACCCCGACTCCGAGGGTGTCCGTGCCCGAGATCACCTTCAGCACGCCTTCCTGAGTGAGGCGCTCGACCAGGCGGCGGTAGCGGGGGAGCATCCCGGCGTGGTGGACGCCGACGCCGTTGCGCAGGAGCCGGGCGAGGTCGCGGCCGAAGCCGGCGGGCAGCTTCGCCCGGGACAGCTCCTCGGCGACGATCGACTTGCCCCGCTCGTCCAGCTTGGTGACCGAGGCCAGGGCCGATGCCTGGGCAACCGCGTCCTTCTGCGAGAAGTTGACGATGTAGAGCGGCGCCGCGTCCCGGTCCAGCAACTCCTCGACCGTGTGGTGCAGCAGCGTGCGGTGGTATTCGAAGCGCAGTGGTACCGGGCGCACGGCGTCGTCCACCACGGCGGTGGGGCGACCGGTGCGCCGGGTCAGCTCCTCCTGGAAGAAGGCGACGTCACCGAGCGTGGCGGACATGAGCAGGAACGACGCCTGGGGGAGCTCGAGGAGCGGGACCTGCCAGGCCCATCCCCGGTCGGGGTCGCCGTAGTAGTGGAACTCGTCGAGCACGACGGTGTCGACGTCGGCCTCGGCCCCGTCCCGGAGAGCGACGTGGGCGAGGATCTCGGTGGTGGCGCAGATCACCGGGGCGTCGGCGTTCACGGACGAGTCGCCCGTGAGCAGGCCGACGTTCTCGGGGCCGAGCTGGCGGCACAGGTCGAAGAACTTCTCGGACACCAGCGCCTTGACCGGCGCGGTGTACCAGCTGCGACCCCCGCCGGCGACCGACCGGGCGTGGGCGGCGAGCGCCACCATCGACTTCCCCGAGCCGGTCGGCGTGGCCAGGATGACGTTGGCCCCCGACAGCAGCTCGAGGATGGCCTCCTCCTGGTGGGGGTACAGCGTGAGCCCCGTCGCGTCGGCCCACTCGGTGACCGCGAGCAGCACCTCGTCACCGTCCATCGACGGACGCAGGTGGTCGAGGAGGCGGTCGCTCACCGCCCCAGTGTGGAGGGCGACCGCGGCGCCGGCGACTTCAGCGGGAGCTGGTTGGCCGTCGAGCGTCAGCCGGGGTGCTGGTAGTTGAAGACGTCGAGCTCGATGACCTGGGTCGGCGGCTCGACCTGCGCCGCCGCGAGCGCCGCGCCGAGGCGCTCCGCGAGGAAGCGCTCCTGGTCGTCCTTGGACTGCCAGATCTCCGAGACGGCGAGTCCGGTGTCGGTCAGCGCCGCAGTGTGGGAGATGAGGGCGTCGGGCCAGCCGGTGGTCCCGTCCTCGTCGATGCCCATCTGGGCGTTCACCGCCCAGTACTCGTCCTCGCTCACCCCTTCGAACAACAACACCACGCCGTAGGCCATGACGGACGCCTCCTTGTCACCGCCTGTGTACCACCTGGCGCCTGGGCACATCGCCGGCGCTCCGAGCGGAGGAGCGGAGGATCAGCGTCCCAGCCAAGTCGTCAGAGCCGGGTGCCGGGATCGAACCGACGACATCCTCTTTACAAGAGAGGTGCTCTACCAACTGAGCTAACCCGGCGGGGGAGGCCAGCGTACCGACGGCGCCGGCGGGGTCGGGTGGTTGACCGGCGACGGTCCGGCCGTCAGGATCCGGTGGTGGCCGCACCGTCGAGCTGGCCGGGGGAGGCGCTCGACCACGCCGCACCCGTCGTGTTCTGGTCGGACCGGCCGGACGCGCCGCCGGCGGCGCCCGCGCTGACCACCCGGGCCGCGCCGTTGCACGCCGACCTCGTGGTGGTCGGGGGCGGGTTCACCGGGCTCTGGGCGGCGATCCAGGCGTTGGAGGACGAGCCCGGTCGGCGGGTCGTGGTGCTCGAGGCCGAGCGGTGCGGGTTCGGCGCCAGCTCGCGCAACGGTGGGTTCTGCGACGCCTCGCTGACCCATGGCGTCGAGAACGGCTTCTCGCACTGGCCCGACGAGATGGACGTGCTCACCCGCCTCGGCCGGGAGAACTTCGACGCGCTGGAAGCGACCCTCGCCCGCCACGCGGTCGAGGCCGCGTTCCGCCGGGCCGACGAGGTGGCCGTCGCCTCCGCTCCCTGGCAGCTGGCTGACCTCGAGTCCACCGTCGCCACCCATCGGGCGGTCGGCGACGACGTCGAACTGCTCGACCGGGCGCAGATGCAGGCGCTGGTCCACTCGCCCACCTATCTCGGAGCCCTCGTCCGCCACAACGACTTCGCCCTGGTGGACCCGGCCCGCCTGGTCTGGGGCCTGCGGGCGGCGGCCGAGTCACTGGGAGCGACCGTGTTCGAGCATGTCCGCGTCGAGGGCATCGACGCGGATCGCCGCGGCGGGCTCTCGGTGCGGGTGGCCGGCGTCACCATCACCGCCGATCAGGTGCTGGTGGCCACCAACGCCTACCGGGGGCCGGTCCGCCGCACCCGCCGCTACGTGATCCCGGTGTACGACCACGTGCTGGTGACCGAACCGCTCTCGGCGGCGCAGTGGGACGCGGTCGGCTGGGCGGGCGGCGCCGGCTTGTCGGACGCCGCCAACCAGTTCCACTACTACCGGCCCACGGAGGACGGCCGCATCCTCTACGGCGGCTACGACGCCACCTATCACTTCGGCAACGGGGTGGGGCCGGCCCACGATCAGAGCGACGAGACCCACGGCCTCCTGGCCCAGCACTTCTTCGCGACGTTCCCCCAGCTCGAGGGGCTTCGCTTCACCCACCGCTGGGGCGGCCCCATCGCCACGACCACCCGCTTCACCGCCGCCTGGGGGACGAGCCACGGCGGCGGGGTGGTGTGGGTGGCCGGCTACACGGGCCTCGGGGTCGCGGCCAGCCGCTTCGGCGCCCGGGTGGCGCTCGACCTGCTCGCCGGCGCCCCGACCGAGCGCACCGAGCTCACGATGGTGCGCCGGCCGCCCTTCCCCTTCCCGCCCGAGCCGCTGCGCTGGGCGGGCGTGGCGCTCACCCGGCGGGCCATCCAGCGCTCGGACGCCAGGGAGGGCCGCCGCGGCCCCTGGCTGGGCCTGCTCGACCGCTTCGGCATCGGCTTCGACTCGTGACCCGCCGTCGCAACGGGAACGGGGGAGGGTCCGCGATCTGAGGGTGGCGGCGTGCCACGCTCGAAGGTGATGGGTTTGAGCGACCGCGACCGGTCTATCCTCGACTTCGAACGTACCTGGTGGACCCAGGACGGACCGAAGGAGAACGCGATCCGCTCGCAGTTCGAATTGTCACCCACTCGCTACTACCAGCTGCTCAACCAGCTCCTCGACGACCCCGAGGCGCACGAGTACGACCCGCTGGTGGTCCGCCGACTCCGGAAGCTCCGGACCGAGCGCCGTCGCGCCCGGTTCGTGGGTCCGTCGGTCGGCCAACACCCCGGACGGTGAGCCATGGCGAACCAAGCTGAAGCCGCACCCGTCCGAGGCCTGCTGCTCATCGGTGCGGCCGTGCTCATCGGCTTCCTCTTCCTGAGCAAGGGCTTCGACAACGGCGGCGTCGACCTCTCGACCGGCGACCTGCCGTCGTCGAGCGACACCACCGTGCCCGTGGACGTGGGCTCCGGCACCGACAGCACCGATTCGACCGACGTCATCGCCGGCACCGGCACCACCGTCGTGGCGCCGGGTGCACTGCCGGTGTACGTGGCCAACGGATCGGGGGTGGCCGGCGCGGCCGGCGTGGCCACCACCACCTTGACGGCGGCGGGGTACACCGCCGCCATCCCGCCCGAGGGCTCGGCGCCGAACACCCCGACGACGATCGTCTACTACTTCGAGGACGCCACGACGAGCTACCAGGCCGACGCCCAGGCCGTGGCGGCCACGTTGGGCGCCCAGCCCACCGCCGTGCAGCCCCTGCCGGCGGACCCGGGCTTCGACATCAAGAACGCCGTGGTGGTCGTGTGGCTGGGTCCCGACCTCGCGCAGGCGGCCCCAGCGGGCTGATCCCGCCGGGTCTGTGATGAAGCCGTGACCGGCGAGACCGCGTCGACCGACGCCCTTGCGCCCTTCCTCGCCCAGCCCGAGGACGCCGCCATCATCATCGACTACGACGGCACCCTGTCGCCCATCGTCGACGACCCCACGCAGGCGCTGCCCCTCGACGGCGTGCCGGAGCTGCTCGACGAGCTCACCCGCCGCTACGCCCGGGTCGCGGTGGTGTCGGGCCGGCCCCTCGCCTTCCTGCTCGACGTCCTGCCCCACTCGCTCATCCTCACCGGCCTGTACGGCCTCGAGGCGCTGAGCGGCGACCGGCGCTTCGACCACCCCCAAGGCGGTGCCTGGCGCGAGGTCATCGACGACGTCGCGTCCCTCGGCGAGGTACGCGGCCCCGCCGGGATGCTCGTCGAGCGCAAGGGCCTCTCGCTCACCCTGCACTTCCGCACCCACCCCGAGATCGAGGCCGAGGTGCACGAGTGGGCCACCACGCAGGCCACCCGGTCCGGCCTGCGTTGCCGCCCGGCGCGGATGTCCTACGAGCTGCACCCGCCCATCGACGTCGACAAGGGCACCGCGGTGCGCAACATCGCCAGCGGCGTGCACTCGGTGCTCTACATCGGCGACGACGTCGGCGACCTGTCCGCCTTCGCCCAGCTCGACGCGCTCGCCGAGGAGGGTCGAGAGACCCTGCGGGTGGCGGTGCGCAGCGACGAGTCCGCCGCCGAGCTGCTCGACCAGGCCGATCTCGTGGTCGAGGGCCCCGCCGGCGTGCGCGACCTCCTCCAGCGCCTCACCCACGCCTGACCGAGACCGTTCTGGTAGCTCACTGGCTACACAGGTGTTGCCAGGTGATGACCACAAGCGCCGCAGTGCTGGCGCGAGAGGGTCAGGTGGCGGCGGCGAGGAGGTCGGCCAGCCAGTCGGCCGGGCGGCGGGCCTCGACGATGGCGAGGCGGCGCTCGTGCTGGTCGGCGCGCTCGCCCTGGGGCATCGAGAGGGCCTGGTGGAGGGCGTCGGCGGTCCCGGCGAGGTCGAACGGATGCACCCGCAGTGCGGTGTGGCCGACCTCCTCCCACACGCCGGCCTCGGGGCTGAGGGCCAACACCGACTGACGGGCGCTGAGCAGCGTCCCCTCCTTGGCGACGAGGTTGAGACCGTCACGCACCGGGTTGACCAGCAGCACGTCGGCGAGGGCGAGCGCGGCGAGCGAGCGCGGGAAGTCGTCCGAGGCGTCGTACAGGATGGGTGTCCACCCGGGGGTGGCCCACCGCCGGTTGATGTCGGCCACCACCCGCTCGACCTCCTGGCGATAGGCGAGGTACTCGGGCAGCCCCTCGCGTGACGGGTACACGAAGGCGCCGAAGACCACCCGCTCGCACCACTCGGGGTGGGTGGCGAGCAGGTCGTCGAACGCGAGGAAGCCCCGCAGCAGGTTCTTCGACAGCTCGATGCGGTCGACCCGGACCAGCAGGCGGCGGTCACCCACCTCGCGTTCGAGCTCGGCCCGGGCCGCCACGCCGGCGTCGGACGTGGCCACCGCGGTGAGGTCGTCGGGATCCGAGGGCAGGGGGGACACGAAGGTGCGGGGAGACTCGCTCAGGACGAGGCGGGCGCTGGCCTCGAAGTCGGCCGCCCAGCGGGTGCAGTGGAATCCGCAGGCGTCGTGGGCGGCCATGCCGGCGAGCAGTTCGCGGGCCTCGGCGTCGGGGAGCACCCGCAGGAGCTCGGGCGGGGCGAAGGGGGTGTGGCTGAAGTGGATCAGGGCCAGATCGGGTCGGTGTTCGGCCACACGCGGGGCCATCAGGCACAGGTGGTAGTCCTGCACGAGCACGGCGGCGCCCTCGGGGGCGTCGGCGATCACGGCGTCGGCGAAGGCGTCGTTGACCCGGCGGTAGGCGGCCCACGCCTCCTGCCAGCGCCGGTCGAACCGGGGCCGGCGGGCCGTCTCGAAGAGGCCGTGGTGCACGAACCAGAGCACGGCGTTGCAGACGACGTCATAGGCCAGGCGGAAGTCGTCGGGGTCGACGGCCAGCGCCCGCACCCGGAAGCCCTCGGCTTCGATCACCCCGCCGGCTGCCGCCTCACGGTCGGCGTCGGACATGGCCGCGGCGATCCACGTGGCGTCGGTGCCCGCTACCAACGGGCCGATGCCCGACACGAGCCCGCCGGCGCCCCGCTTGGCCACCAGTTCGCCGTCGTCGCCGTAGCGGAACGACACCGGGCCACGGTTGGACACGATGACGATGGGTCGGTCGGCCACATCGGCGAACCTACCCGCCCCCGGGTCGGCCGAGCGCAGCCTCTCGACGAGCGCCGCCGCTCGGCCGGCGTGCACCGGGTGCGCACGCGGCGTCGAGATCGGCGGGTCGTCGGTCCGTGGATCCACGCGGGACCGGGTGACCGATCCATGGGCCAGACTCGTCGGGTGAGAGTCGTCGCCGCGCCCGACAAGTTCCGGGGGACCGCGTCGGCGACCGAGGTCGCCGATGCCATCGGCCGCGCCGCCTGGGAGGCGGGGTGGACCTGCGACGAGCTGCCCATGGCCGACGGAGGCGAGGGACTGCTCGAGGCGCTCGGTGGGGCCAACCGCACGTCCACGGTCACCGGACCCCTTGGCGATCCCGTCGATGCTCCGTGGCGACTGGACCGCTCCACCGCGGTGGTCGAGATGGCGCTCGCTTCCGGGCTGTCTCTCGTCGGTGGCGCCGACGGGAACGACCCCATGGCCGCCTCCACCTACGGGACGGGTGAGCTCATCGGCGAGGCGGTGGAGGCCGGCGCCCGACGGGTGATCGTGGGCGTCGGGGGCTCCGCCACCACCGACGGCGGGCTCGGAGCGCTGCGGGCCCTCTACCCGCTGCAACGACTGAAGGGCGTCGAGATCGTGGTTGCCTGCGACGTCACCATCCCCTTCGTCGACGCCGCCGAGCGCTTCGCCCCCCAGAAGGGCGCCTCGCCGGCACAGGTGAAGCTGCTCCAGCGCCGCCTCGAACGGCTCGTGCAGGTGTACGAGGACGAGCACGGCGTCGACGTCAGCGCACTGCGGGGCGCCGGCGCCGCCGGTGGGCTGGCCGGGGGGCTGGCCGCCGCCGGCGCCCGTCTCGTCGAAGGCTTCGACGTGGTGGCCGACGAGGTGGGCCTCGACGAGACCATCGAGGGCGCCGACCTGGTGGTGACGGGCGAGGGCTTCCTCGACGCCGCCTCCTTCGAGGGCAAGGTGGTGGGCGGCGTGACCGCGCTCGCCGCCGAGTTCGAGGTGCCGGTGCTGGCGGTGGTCGGGCAGGTCTACGACGACGTCCACGACCGCGTGCCGGTGATCTCCCTCGTCGAGCGCTTCGGGGAGGAGCGGGCGTTGCACGACACCGCGGCGTGCGTCACCGAGGCAGTGGCGGCCCACCTGACCACCCTCGGCCCCGCGACCTGAGGGTCAGGAGTCGGGCGGGCCCTTGTAGCCCTTGACCAGCACCCAACCCACGGCGCCGACCACCGCCACGACGATGCCCAACTTCACCAACGTGTAGAAGGTGGCGAGCACGAAGCTGAACAGGCTCCACGCCCCGAAGAGGGCCAGACCGCCGATGACGACGACCGGGAGCCACGCCATCGGCGGCCGTTCCAAATCGTCGCCGCCTCGCCGCTCGAGCTCGTCACCCGGTGCCATCGCCAAACCCTACGCTCGCTCCCATGGATTCTGACGCCGCCTTCCTCGACGCCACCGCGCAGGCCGAGCTGGTGCGCTCGGGCGAGGCCAGCCCCCTCGAGCTGGTCGACGCCGCGATCGAGCGCATCGAGCGCCTCAACCCCCAGCTGAACGCCGTCATCCACGAGCGCTTCGACAAGGCGAGGGCCGAAGCCGCGGCCGACGTGCCCGACGGGCCGTTCCGGGGTGTCCCCTTCGTGGTGAAGGACCTCGACGGCTTCAGTGCGGGCGACCCCTACTACGGCGGCACCAAGTTCCTGCGCGACCACGACTGGCGGCCGGAGCGCGACACCTACCTCACCGAGAAGTTCCGGGCCGCCGGCCTCATCTGCGTGGGACGCACCAACACCCCCGAGCTCGGCCTGGTGCCCACCACCGAGCCCGCCACCTACGGCCCCTCCCGGAACCCCTGGGACACGACCCGCTCCACCGGTGGGTCGAGCGGCGGCTCGGCCGCAGCCGTGGCCTCGGGCATGGTGGCGATGGGCCACGCCGGCGACGGCGGCGGCTCGATCCGCATCCCCGCCAGCGAGTGTGGCCTCGTCGGCTTGAAGCCCTCCCGCGGGCGTCACTCGGTCGGCCCCGAGGTGGGGGAGTCCTGGGGCGGCCTGGTGGCCCGCCTCGCCGTCACCCGCAGCGTCCGCGACACCGCCGCGGTCCTCGACGCCGTGCAGGGCCCCATGCCCGGCGACCCCTACACCGCACCGCCCCCGGCCCGTCCCTACGTCGACGAGCTCGGTGCCGACCCCGGCTCGCTGCGCATCGGCTGGCGACTCGACGCCCCCAGCATCGAGGCCGACCCCCACCCCGAGGTGGTCGCTGCCGTGGAGGGTGCGGCCGCCCTGCTCGAGTCGCTCGGGCACCGCCTCGAGGCGTCGTCCCCGCTGGCCCTCGACGATCCCAACTTCGTCGTGCACTTCATCAACGCCTACAACTCGTGGGTCGCTCGGGACCTCGACCGCCTCGGCAACAAGGTCGGCACGCCGGTCACCGCCGACGACGTCGAGCCGGGGACGTGGGCGCTCGCCGAGGCCGGCCGCCTGGTCAGCGCCACGGACTACCTCGCGGCGGTCGAGTACATGCATTCGTTCACCCGTGACGTCGCCAGCTGGTGGGCCGACGGCTTCGACCTCCTGCTCACCGCCACCATCCCTGAGCCCCCGCCGCTGCTGGGCCAGTTCACCGGCACCGCCGACAACCCCCTCGTGGGGCTGTTCCGCTCCGCGGAGATCGTCCCCTTCACCGCGCCCTTCAACACGACGGGCCAGCCCGCCATCTCGCTGCCCCTGCACTGGAGCGCCGACGGCCTCCCCATCGGCATCCAGCTGGTGGCCGCCTACGGACGCGAGGACCTGCTCCTGCGGGTGGCCTCGCAGCTCGAGGCGGCGGCCCCGTGGGCCGACCGGCGCCCGCCCGTCCACGCCTGAGTCACCCCGGAAACTCCCCGGCGCCACATCTGGTGCGTACCTGGCAACACTGGTGTTGCCAGGTCGCTACCAGAACGGAAGGGCGTGGCTCAGGGGGAGGGGCGGCGGTACGCCGGTGACTCGATGGGCGGGGGGCGTTCACCGGTGCCGATGGGCACGTCGGGCGCCCCGGGGCGCCGCAGCAGTGGTGGGTCCTCGGCGTCGACGCCGGCCCGTCGCAACGCCGTCGCCATGACCGCGAGCGCCTGGGGGGACAGCTCGGCCAGCGACCGGTTGCGGTGGTGGCGCACGCCGAGGTCGACCTGGGCGATGCCCTCCGGCCCGATCAGGCGGGTGACGTCGACCAGCAGGCCGAGGTCCACGCCGTAGCCCTGGACGAACGGGAGCCGCTCGAGCACGTCACGGCGACCCGCGTACTCGCCCGACAAGGGCTGCACGATGCCGCCCAGCTCTGGGAAGAGCAGGGCGATGAGGGGACGGGCCACCAGCTCGGTGACCCGCCCGCCCCCTTCCTGCTGGTCGTTGAGGGGTCGCTCGTAGAAGCCCTTGACGAAGCCCACCTGCGGCCGGGTGAGGAGGGGACCGAGCAGCCCGGTGACGAACGCGGGGTCGAAGGCGCGCACGTCGGCGTCGCACCAGACGATGAGGTCGCCCTTCGAGGCCACCACGGAGGTCCACAGCGCCTCGCCCTTGCCCTGTCCGTCGGTGGTGCGCACCACGGCGGCGCCCGCGTCGGCGGCGACGGCAGCGGTGCGGTCGGAGGAGTGGTCGTCGATGACGAGCAGCTCGTCGACGAGGCCCGCGCCGTCCACCAGGTGGGTGCGGATGGCCTCGACGATGGCCCCCACGGTGGCCGCCTCGTCCCGGGCGGGGAGACACACGGACACGCTGGTGTCGCCCTTGGCCGCCACCAGGTCCGCGAGGGCGAAGTCCCGGTGGTGGAAGGTCGGTGGCGGGGCCGACGTCACGGCGGCCATCGTAGGGACCGTGGCCCGTCCCTCCTCGCTCCGGTGCCGGGTGTGTTCGCACGAGCCCGATCAGCCGACCGTCCAGTACTGCGACGAGTGCTTCGGCCCCCTCGACGTCGCGGTCGGGCCACCGGAGGTCACGGGCGAGGAGCTGCGCCGGCGCGTCGTCGCCGGCCCGCCCTCGATGTGGCGGTACCGCGACCTCCTGCCCTTCGACGAGCCACCCGGTGCCGGACGAGTGGGAAACACGCCGCTCGTCGAGGCGCGGGCGCTGGGAGCCGCCCTCGGCGTGACCGACCTGTGGCTCAAGGACGACACCGCCAACCCCAGCGGGTCGTTCAAGGACCGGGTGGTCGCGGCGGCGCTCGGGCGGGCGGTGGCCGAGGGCCGCACCGTCCTCGCCGCGGCGTCGACCGGCAACCTCGCCCACGCACTCGCCGGCGCTGCGGCCCGGGCGGGGCTCCGCGCCGTCGTTCTCGTCTCCGAGGCACTGCCGGCGTCCGAGCAGGAGGCCCTGGCCGCGCCGGGCGCCACCGTCGTGCCGGTGGCGGGCGACTACGACACCGCGAACCGCCTCGCCTCGGAGGCCTCGATGGACGGGCTGAGCGCGAGCTGGGCGTGGTGCAACATCGGGCTGCGGCCCTGGTACGTCGAGGGCTCGGCCACCGTCGCCCACGAGATCGCCGAGCAACTCGGTTGGGCGGTGCCCGACGCCGTGATCGCCCCGATCGCCTCGGGCGCGATGGCCCTCGCCCTGCACCGGGCCTTCCTCGACCTGGCCGCGGTCGGGTTGGTCGAGCCCGGGCCGCCGCCGGCGTTGTGGGGGGCGCAGCCCGCCGGGTGCGCCCCGGTGGCCGACGCGTTCGCGGCGGGCGCCACCGACGTCCGGCCCGTGCGGCCCGCCACGGTGGCCTCCTCGCTGGCCATGGGCGATCCGCCCGACGGTCCCGAGGTCCTTGCCGTCGCCGGCGCCACGGGCGGCGGGGTGATCGCCGCACCCGAGGACGAGATCGCCGGGGCCCAGCAGTTGCTGGCCGACACCGAGGGGATCGCGGCCGAGCCCGCGGGCGGCGTGGTGGTGGCCGCGGTGGCACGCCTCGCCGTCGCCGGCCGCCTGCCTGCCGGCACCCGGGTCGTCGCCTGCCTCACGGGGGGCACCCACGACCGGTGGGCCTCCGCCCCGGCGCCGGGGATCGCTCCGGGGCGGGTGACCGGTACGATCCCACCCACTGTCTCTGCCCTCTCGGCCGTCGTGTCCGAAGGGCTCTCCGACGCACCAGAGGATCCGAGTCGATGAGCGTTACCGTCCGAGTGCCCACCACCCTGCGCACCCTCACCGGGGGCGAGTCCGAAGTGTCGGTCGAGGGCGAGACCGTCGGCGCGGTGCTCACCGCCCTCGACGTCGCCCACCCCGGCTTCAAGGACAAGATCTTCGACGAGGAGGGCAAGCTGCGTCGCTTCGTCAACGTCTTCGTGGCCGACGACGACGTTCGCTTCATGGACGGCCTCGACACGGTGGTGCCCGACGGCGAGACGCTGTCGATCATCCCGGCCGTCGCCGGCGGCTGAACCCCGACGCCCGGGTCCTGACCCGCGGGTAGGCCGCGCGGCCCTTTCGGGTCCGGGGGCGTGGGCCGATCGGCCCCTCGCGCTCGAGCGCGTCCCGTCCGCCGACGATCCCCCCCAGCACTGCGGGAACCTCCCCGGCTGGGCAGGGCACGTGTCGTGGCGGCACGGACGCCCCCCAGCCGGGGCCTTCCGGGACTTCCGGTGGTGGATTAGCACTCTCCCCTCTAGAGTGCTAATGCTTACGCACACACCTGCACGCTTACCGGTCACCCCACGGAGGACCACCGCATGTCGAAGATCATTGCGTTCGACGAAGAGGCCCGCCGCGGCCTCGAGTCGGGCATGAACCAGCTCGCCGACGCCGTCCGCGTCACCCTCGGGCCCAAGGGCCGCAACGTCGTGCTGGAGAAGAAGTGGGGCGCTCCCACCATCACCAACGACGGTGTGTCGATCGCCAAGGAGATCGAGCTCGAGGATCCCTACGAGAAGATCGGCGCCGAGCTCGTCAAGGAAGTCGCCAAGAAGACCGACGACGTCGCCGGTGACGGCACCACCACCGCCACGGTGCTGGCGTGGTCGATGGTGCACGAGGGCCTGCGCAACGTGGCCGCCGGCGCCAACCCGATGAGCCTGAAGAAGGGCATCGAGGCCGCGGTCGAGACCGCCGTCGAGTCCATCCGCAAGGTCGCGGTGGACGTCGAGGACAAGTCGCAGATCGCCCAGGTCGCGTCCATCTCGGCCGCCGACGAGGAGATCGGCCAGATGATCTCCGAGGCCATCGACAAGGTCGGCAAGGACGGCGTCATCACCGTCGAGGAGAGCCAGACCTTCGGCATGGACATGGACCTCGTCGAGGGCATGCGCTTCGACAAGGGCTACATCTCGCCGTACTTCGTGACCGACCCCGATCGGATGGAGGCCGTGCTCGACGACCCGTACATCCTGCTCGTGGGCTCGAAGATCTCGGCCGTGCGCGACATGCTCGCCGTGCTCGAGAAGGTGATGCAGTCGGGCAAGCCGCTCGTCATCATCTCCGAGGACGTCGAGGGCGAGGCCCTCGCCACCCTCGTGGTCAACAAGATCCGCGGCACCTTCAAGTCCGTGGCCGTCAAGGCCCCCGGCTTCGGCGACCGCCGCAAGGCCATGCTCCAGGACATCGCCATCCTCACCGGCGCCCAGGTCATCACCGAGGAGGTGGGCCTCAAGCTCGAGAACACCACTCTCGACCTGCTCGGCACCGCCCGCAAGGTGGTCATCACCAAGGACGAGACCACCATCGTCGAGGGTGGCGGCCAGGACGACGACATCACCGGCCGCATCGCCCAGATCAAGGCCGAGATCGACAACACCGACTCGGACTACGACCGTGAGAAGCTCCAGGAGCGCCTGGCGAAGCTGTCCGGCGGCGTGGCCGTCCTCAAGGTCGGCGCGGCCACCGAGGTGGAGCTCAAGGAGAAGAAGCACCGAATCGAGGACGCCGTGAGCACCACCAAGGCGGCCATCGAGGAGGGCGTCGTCGCCGGCGGTGGCGTCACCCTGCTGCGGGCCCAGGAGGGCATCGCCGACCTGGCCAAGAAGCTCGAGAAGAAGCAGCACGACGAGGCCACCGGCGCTCGCATCGTCCTGCGGGCCCTCGAGGAGCCCCTGAAGCAGATCGCGGTCAACGCCGGTCTCGAGGGTGGCGTCGTGGTCGAGAAGGTGCGCAACCTCGAGACCCCCGCCGAGGGCCTCAACGCGGCCTCCGGTGAGTACGTCGACCTCGTGAAGGCCGGCATCATCGACGCCGCCAAGGTGACGCGGTCCGCGCTGCAGAACGCCGCTTCCATCGCGGCGCTCTTCCTCACCACCGAAGCGGTCATCGCCGACGCCCCCGAGCCGGCCGGCGCCGGCGGCATGCCGGGCGGCATGGAGGACTTCTAGTCCTCACCGCAACACCTCCACCGCCCACCTCACGGTGAGCGGTCACGGGGACCGGGCCCTGCGGGGCCCGGTCCTCGTACTTTTCCCTCAGACGTCGCTGCGGCGGCGGGCAGGGTGGCCGGCGCCGGCCAGCACGAGAGTGCCCTTGCCGGAGCGCTTCGCCTCGTAGAGAGCAGTGTCGGCCTCGTGGACGATGGCGTCGGGGTCCGCCCCGTTCGGTCCATCGGCGAGGGTGAGCCCGGCGGACGCCGCGAGGGACACGATGGCGCCGTCGGGGAGTGCCACGGCGGACCGGGCCGCGCCCAGGAGCCGCTCGACCACGGCCGCCGCGGCCGCTGCGTCGGGGGGGCGGTGGATCAGCACGGCGAACTCGTCGCCGCCGAGGCGGGCCACCACGTCACCGGCGCGCATCTCCCGCGCGAAGCGCCCGGAGAGCTCGACCAGGAGGTGGTCGCCCGCGGCGTGGCCGTGTACGTCGTTCACACCCTTGAAGCCGTCGAGGTCGAGGTAGGCGACGGCGACCGGCACACCGTCGTCGACGGCTGCCTCCAGCAGCGTGAAGAATCGACCCCGGTTGGCGAGGCCGGTCAGCGTGTCGTGGTGGGCGAGGTGCTCGAGGCGCTCGCTGCTGGCGCGGCGGTCCAGGGCGAGTCTGACGAGCGTCTCGATGTCGCCGAGGTTCACCGCCAGGAGGTCGGCCATCGCCGGGTCCTCGGCCCATGCGGCCAGCAAGGCGGGCTGGTCCCGGCCCGGATCGGGGGAGCCCCGGAAGGCAGCGACGCGCAGGCCCCGCTCCGCGGCGACGCGGCGCACCGCCTCCGGCAGGCTGTCGAGCGACGTGAGGGTCACGGGTCGAAGCGCCTTCATGGCCACGGTCCACGGCGCGCCGAGCGACCGG
The DNA here is from genome assembly GCA_016794585.1 of Acidimicrobiales bacterium. NCBI lineage: Bacteria > Bacillati > Actinomycetota > Acidimicrobiia > Acidimicrobiales > Acidimicrobiales bacterium. The sequence goes on along the minus strand of JAEUJM010000029.1, from coordinate 48,335 downwards.
TCCTGGCGGCCGTCGATGATCCCACCCAGCTCCGGGGGCAGCACCCCGAGGACGGTCCGTTCGCCGGCACTGTCGAAGGCGATGAGCGCGCCGGGGCGGCTCGGCGAGAACCGCTCGCCCAGGCCCGCCAGCGATGCCTCCGGGCCGGCGCCGGCGACCATGGCCGAGAAGGCCTCGGTCCGGGCCCGATCGAAGGGGTTGGGCCGGAGGGAGAACGCCACGTAGTGGCGCCCGTGGTCGTCGCGGATGCGCACCGAGGCGACGTCGAGCGTCTCGTACACCCCGTCGTGGCGGCGCAGGCGGTAGGGCGCCGTCCCGTCGCTCCACTGCGTGTGCAGCACCCCCACCGTGCTGGCGGCGCGTCGCAGGTCGTCGGGGTGAAGCCAGTCGAACGCGTGCTCGCCGATGATCGCCTCGGGATCCCAGCCGTAGCGCCGGAAGGCCTCGTTCGCGTAGACGACCCGGAAGTCCTCGTCGAGGATGGCAGCCGGCGCGGGGTCGTCGCGCACGACGCGCGCCAGCAGCTCGTCGTCGGGCTCCTCGCGGTCCGCGGCCGTCTCCCCCACCGGGTCCAATACTGTCACGGAGCCTCCATCGGTACCCTCGGGCCATGGCTGGAGCGGTCCGAGGACGAGTGGCCAAGGTGCTCAGCCGGCGCTTCGACGGCACCGAGGCCCGTCGCCTCCCCGACGAGGTCATCGTCGAGGAGCCGCTCGCCATCCATCTCGACGGAGTGCTGGTGGCCACCACCATGCGCACCCCCGGCCACGACTTCGAGCTCGCCGCCGGTTTCCTGCACGGTGACGGGTTCCTCGCCGACGCGCCCATCGTCACCTGCCGCTACTGCGGGACGGGCTCGGCGGTCGACACGGAGTTCAACGTGGTGAGCGTCGACACGGGCGGTGTCGCCCCGACGCCCACGCCCCGCCTCCAGACTGCGACCGCGGCGTGCGGGCTGTGCGGGAGCACGAGCCTGGACGACCTGGCGGCGCGCCTCGAGCCCCTGCCGCCCGCCGAGCCGTTCCCGCTGGGGCTGCTGGCGGGCGTCCCCGACCGGGTGGTCCCCGACCAGAAGCTCTTCGCCGCGACGGGCGCGGTACACGCGGCCGCCGCCTTCGACCGGGCCGGTGAACCCTTCCTGGTCCGCGAGGACATCGGGCGCCACAACGCCGTCGACAAGGTGGTGGGTCGCCTCCTGCTCGACGGGCGCCTCCCGGCCACCGGGCTCGGTCTGTTCGTGAGCGGTCGGGCCAGCTTCGAGATGGTCCAGAAGGCGTGGGCCGCCGGTTTCGCCGCCGTCGTGGCGGTGAGCGGCCCGTCCTCGCTCGCGGTCGAGACGGCCCGCACGGCCGGCCTCACCCTCGCTGGTTTCACCCGGGGCGGCGGCCTCAACCTGTACAGCCCCGAGCGTCCGGCCTGATGGCCCCGGCCTGATGGACCCGGCCGGATCGGTGCGGCGGGCCGGATCGCTTCGGCCCCCTCGTTAGCCTTGGGAGCATGAGCGACGCACTGTCTCCCTCGGTCGGCCTCGCGGTCCTGCACCTCTTCGTGAAGCCCCTTCCGGGCGCCGACGCCCAGGCCATCGCCGCCGCGGTCAAGCGGGCCGAGGGCGACGGCGACCAGGTGGTGCCGGTGGCCATGCTCGGCCACAAGGCCGACGCCGCCTTCATGGTCCTGAGCGAGGACGTCGTGCGCCTGCGCCGCTTCCAGACCGACGTGCAGGCCGCCGGCCTCACCGTGGTCGACTCGTACGTGTCGCTCACCGAGCTCTCGGAGTACGCCCAGGGGCTGCCGCCGGAGCGCAACCAGGCGCGCCTCCACCCGGTGCTGCCCCCCGAGGACATGCGGGCCTGGTGCTTCTACCCGATGTCCAAGCGCCGCAACGTGGGTGCCAATTGGTTCACGCTGCCCTACGACGAGCGCAAGGACCTGATGTACGAGCACGGCGCGTCCGGGCGGAAGTTCGCCGGCCGGGTGGTGCAGGTCGTGACCGGCTCGGCCGGACTCGACGACTTCGAATGGGGCGTCACCCTCTTCGCCACCCACCCGGACGTCCTCAAGGAGGTCGTCTACACGATGCGCTTCGACGAGGCGTCCGCCCTCTACGGCGAGTTCGGCGCCTTCTACACGGGGTACGTCACGAGCGCGGACGACCTCGGCGCGGTGTTGTCGATCGGTTAAGCCTGGGTTAACCGGGCGCTGTGGATCACTTGCAGCGTCACGATTCGCTACTGTGCCGCGGCGGTCCGCGGCGCCTCGAGCGAGGTCCCCGGTCGCCGAAGGGGAGAGACAACACGTGCGCAAGCTGATTCTCATCGTGCTCGCGGTCCTGATCGGTGGCTCGGTGTTGTTGTCGGGCGGCCCTGCGGGCGCACAGACCGACACCACCGAGGGCGACGGCGGAGCCACCACCACCACGACCGCGTCGGGCGGCGACGTCGGCGTGCGCGGCACCATCGAGAACGAGGACGAGCCCGTCGAGGGCGTCACCATCACGGTCAAGGACGCCTCCGGCGCCGTGGTCGGTGAGGCCACCACCGACGCGGAGGGCGCGTACGACATCCCCCTGCCCGGACCGGGCGACTACAGCGCCACCCTCGACGTCGACTCGCTCCCCGACGGGGTGAACCTCCGCAACGAGGATCGGGCCACCCTCGAGTTCACCCTGCGGCCCGGTCAGACCCGCCCGCTGCTCTACCCGCTCGGTGAGAGCGACAAGCAGGAGGTGACGGGCATCGAGAAGTTCCTCCAGCTGCTCGTCGAGGGCATCAAGTTCGGCCTCGTCATCGCCATGGGCGCCATCGGCCTGTCACTCATCTTCGGCACCACCGGCCTCACCAACTTCTCCCACGGCGAGATGGTGACCTTCGGGGCCATGGTGGCGTGGTGGCTCAACGTCAACATGGACATCCCGCTCATCCCCGCCGCGGTGCTGGCCATCGGGGTCGGCGCCGCTGCGGCCGCGCTCTACGACTTCGCCTTCTGGCGGCGCCTGCGCAACCGCGGCACCGGTCTCATCGCCATGCTCGTCATCTCGATCGGCATGGCCATCTTGTTCCGCTACTTCTTCCTCTACATCTTCGGGGGCCGGACCCGGCCCTACGGCGACTACGCGGTGCAACAGGGCATGGACATCGGCCCGATCTCGATCGCGCCGAAGGACCTCATCTCCATCGCCCTCTCCATCGTCGTGCTCGCCGGAGTCGGCCTGCTGTTGAACAGGACCAAGATCGGCAAGGCCATGCGAGCCGTGGCCGACAACCGTGACCTCGCCGCCTCGTCGGGCATCGACGTCGACCGGGTCATCCTCTTCGTGTGGGCGGCCGGCGGCGGCCTCGCCGCCCTCGGCGGCGTCCTGTTCGGCGTCACCGAGCAGGTGAGCTACCAGATGGGCTTCCGCCTCCTGCTGCTCATGTTCGCCGGTGTGACCCTCGGTGGCCTCGGCACCGCCTACGGGGCGCTCGTCGGCAGCTTGATCGTCGGCATCTTCGTGCAGGTCTCGACCCTCTGGGTGCCGGTGGAGCTGAAGAACGTGGGAGCCCTCGTGATCCTGATCCTGATCCTGCTGGTCCGCCCACAAGGCATCCTCGGGCAATCCGAGCGAGTCGGCTGAGGGGAGCGACGACATGGACTTCCGATCCGTCATCGACAACAGCTTCTCCGCCGCGGTGGGCGTGGACGCGGTGATCTACGCCCTCGCCGCCATCGGCCTGAACCTCCAGTTCGGCTACACGGGGCTGCTCAACTTCGGCCAGGTGGGCTTCGCCGCGGTGGGCGCCTACGGCATCGCCATCAGCGTCACCTACCTGGGCTGGGGCCTGTGGGCCGGCATGGCCGTGGGCCTTGCCGCCGCAGTGGTGCTGGCGCTCCTGCTGGGCCTGCCGACGCTGCGCCTCCGGGCTGACTACCTGGCCATCGTGACCATCGCCGCCGGCGAGATCATCCGCCTGGTGGCCCGCTCGGTCACCTTCAACGAGTACACCGGCGGCAGCGCCGGCCTCAGCCAGTTCGCCGGGGACTTCTACGACCTCAACCCGTACGGCAGCGGGAGGCAGACCCTCGGGCCGATCCAGCTCAGCTCGAACGACCTGTGGCTGGTCACCGTCGGGTGGCTGGCCGTGCTCCTGCTCACGCTCTTCGTGTGGACGATCATGCGCAGCCCGTGGGGCCGCGTCCTCAAGGCCATCCGCGAGGACGAGGACGCCGTGCGCAGCCTCGGCAAGAACGCCTACTGGTACAAGATGCAGAGCCTCATCCTCGGCGGCATGATGGGCGCGATCGCGGGCTTCGCCTTCGCGATCGCGAAGACGTCGGTGCAGCCGGACAACTACTCCACGGACTTCACCTTCTTCGCCTACGCGGCCCTCATCCTCGGCGGCGCCGCCACCACGTGGGGCCCGGTGATCGGCGCGATCATCTTCTGGTTCCTGCTGGCCTTCACCGACAGCCTGCTGCGCCAGTTGGTGGCCAACGACAAGCTGCCCGAGGCCATCATCTCGGGCACGCAGGTCGGGCAGGTGCGCTTCATGCTCGTCGGCGTCGGCCTGGTGGCGCTGATGGTCTTCCGACCACAGGGCATCTTCGGCAACAAGCGGGAGTTGGCCCTCGATGAGTGAGACCACCTACGACACCACCGCCGACGCCGCCCGCGTGGCGGAGGCCCTGAAGGACGTCGCCAGCGAGCCGGGGGTGGCCAAGCCCGACCCCATCCTCGTGGCCGACAACATGACCCGTCGCTTCGGCGGCCTCACCGCCGTCGACGTCGAGCACCTCGAGGTGCAGCGGGGCTCCATCACCGCGCTCATCGGGCCCAACGGTGCTGGCAAGACCACGTTCTTCAACTGCCTCACCGGCTTCGGCAACCCCGACGAGGGGGAGTGGAGCTTCGACGGCACGTCCCTGTCCAAGGCGCCCGCCCACAAGTTCCCCCACGCCGGCATGGTGCGCACCTTCCAGCTCACCAAGGCCCTGTCCAAGCTCACGGTCATCGAGAACATGAAGCTGGCCGCCCCCAACCAGCGGGGCGAGAACCTCTTCCGCGCCCTCATCCCCGGGGTGTGGCGCCGCCAGGAGCGTGAGGTCGAGGAACGTGCCGACCAGCTCCTCGAGCGCTTCAAGATGGACCACATGCGCAACGAGTTCGCCGGCACCCTGTCGGGCGGTCAGCGCAAGCTGCTCGAGATGGCCCGGGCCCTCATGTGCGAGCCGCGCATGATCATGCTCGACGAGCCCATGGCCGGCGTGAACCCCGCCCTCACCCAGTCCCTGCTCGAGCACATCAAGGAGATGCGCGCCGACGGCGCCACCGTGCTCTTCATCGAGCACGACATGGACGTGGTGTCGAGCATCAGCGACTGGGTGGTGGTGATGGCCGAGGGCCGCATCATCTCCGAGAGCCCGCCGGAGGCCGTCGGCCAGAACAAGGCCGTGGTCGACGCCTACCTCGGCGCCCACCACGACGCGCCCCTCACCCTCGAAGAGGAAGAGGCCGAGCTCGAAGAGGTCGAGGCGAAGCTCGAAGCCATCGAAGAAGAGCGCGAAGAGGAGCTGGGCCTGTGAGCGACGAGTCCGCGCCCTCCGAGGCGCCCGCCCCCGAGGACGAGACCCTCATCCCGCCGCCTCCCGCGGGTGGCGAGATCGTGCTGTCGGCCACCGACCTCGTCGCGGGGTACACCCCGGAGGTCAACATCCTCAACGGGTGCGACCTCCACCTGGCCGACGGCGAGCTCATCGCCATCATCGGTCCCAACGGCGCCGGCAAGTCCACGCTGCTCAAGGCGCTCTTCGGTCTGGTCAAGGTCTCGTCGGGGGACGTCACCTTCCGCGGTGAGGTCGTCACCGGCGAGCCCGCCCACTCCCTCGTGGCCAAGGGCATCGGGTACGTGCCCCAGAACAACAACGTGTTCCCCCGGCTCACGGTCGAGGAGAACCTCGAGATGGGCATGTACCTCGAGCCCAAGCGCTTCAAGGAGCGCCTCGGGGTGGTCTCCGACCTGTTCCCGCTGCTGTCCGAGCGCCTGAAGCAGCGCGCCGGGTCGCTCTCGGGCGGTGAGCGCCAGATGCTGGCCATGGGCCGGGCCCTCATGATGGACCCGTCCGTGCTGCTCCTCGACGAGCCCTCCGCGGGCCTGTCGCCGCTGTACCAGGACGAGGTGTTCATCCGCTGCCGGCGCATCAACGCCGCCGGCGTGTCCATCGTCATGGTGGAGCAGAACGCCCGGCGTTGCCTCGAGATCTGCCACCGCGGGTACGTGCTCGACCAGGGCCGAAACGCCTACACCGACACCGGTGAGGCCCTGCTCGTCGACCCCAAGGTCATCGAACTCTACCTCGGCACCCTCGTCAAGGCGAGGTGACCCGTCGCCCGGCCTGAGCCGGGGGACGGGAGGTGAACCGACGCACGGCGGTCGATCGGGAGTCGCAGGGCGGTGCCGTCGGCGTTGCGGCGGCAGGTGAACCGGCCGGGCAGGGCCGCCCCCCGAGGTCGTGCACCGTCGCTGACGTCGGCGGCCCTGCCCGGACGAGAACGCGAGAGCGCCCCCGGCCCGAAGGCCGGGGGCGCTCACTACTGCGTGACGGTCAGACCGTCGAGCGGCTCAGATCAGATCTGGGCGAACTCGAAGGTGGTCTGGGCGTCGTCGATGCCGTCGTCACCGAACACGAGGACGCCGAAGCTCGCCTCCGAGGGCTCGCCGGCGTCGCCGAAGCTCAGCGGACCGGTGATGCCGTCGTAGTCGATGTCCTCGCCGGCCTCGATGAGCTCGAGGCAGTCGGCGTAGGTGGTGCACACCTCGCCGTCCTTGGTGACGCCGTTGATCTCGGCGGCGACGGCCGAGGGCTCGTCGGTGCCGGCGATGTCGGCGGCCAGGGCCGTGATGATCACCGCGTCGTACGACTCACCGGCGTAGTTGTAGTCCTCGAGGTTGGGATCGATCTCGTCGAGGCGGTCGGTGAAGTCCGAGCTGAGGTCGGTGAGGGGCGTGGTGCCCTTCATGCCGGCGATCTGGCTCGGGTCATCGAACTGCTCGGCGAGGGCGTTGCCCATGTTGCCGTCGGTGCCGTACACCGGGATGTCGCTCGGGCCGATGCCCTTCTCGATCATCGAGGTGAGGATGCGGGCCGACTCGTCGAAGCCGATCACGATCACGGCGTCGGGCTGGGCGTCGGCGACCTGCTGCACCTCGGCGTCGAAGTTGGTGGCGTTCGGGTCGTAGATGACCGTCTCGACCACCTCGCCGCCGGAGTCGGTGAAGGACTCCGTGACGAACTCCGCGAGGCCGGTGCCGTACGGGTCGTCCAGCGCCAGGATGCCCAGCGTGGCGTTGCCGTCGCCGGCGATCAGCTCACCGAGCAGCTGGCCCTGGAGGACGTCGGACGGGGCGGTACGGAAGTACAGGCCGTTGTCGTCGTAGTCCGTGAAGTCCGGGGCGGTGTTGGCCGGCGAGAACTGGATGACGCCCGCACCGGTGATCTTGTCGATCACGGTGAGGGACACGCCCGACGAGGCGGCACCGACGATGACGTCGGCGTTCTCGCTCAGGAGGCGGTCGGCCGTCTGGCTGGCGATGTCGGTCGAGGTGTCGCCGGAGTCGCCCTGGATGGCGTCCGGGATCTCCTCGCCGTTCACGCCGCCGGCCTCGTTGATGTCCGCGACCGCGAGGTCGACGCCTGCGAACTCGGGTGGGCCGAGGAACGCGAGCGAGCCGGTCTCGGGCAGCAGCGTGCCAACGGTGAAGGTGCCGTCGCCCGTGTTCTGAGCAGCGTCACCGCCCTCGTCGTCACTCGCCGCCGTGGTGGTGGTGCTGTCGCCGCTCGACTCGTCGCCGCCGCCGTCGTCGTCACTGCCGCACGATGCGGCGATCAGAGCGAAGGCGAAGAACAGAGCCAAGAGGCTGAACAAGCCCTTCTTGCGCATTGAATCTCCCCTTGGTGGATAGTCCCCGGTTACCCGGAGCGACCAGAGCATATGAGGCGCGCGTCCGCCGTGTCGCTCGCGCGGGCCCGCTGCGTGTGAATTCTGTGGGTCGCGCCCCTTGGGCCAGACTTGGGGCCATGGCCGGCACCGACCTGCTCTACCTGCGTGACGCCTACCTCCGTGCCTTCGAGGCGGAGGTCACCGCGGTGGACGAGGAGCTCGGGGCGGTCGCCCTCGACCGCACCGCGTTCTACCCGACCGGCGGAGGCCAGCCCCACGACGAGGGCGTGCTCCGGTGGGACGGGGGCGAGGCGCGGGTCACCGACGTGGTCAAGAAGGGCGCCGACGCCTGGCACGTGCTCGACGGGGGCCTGCCCGCGGTGGGCGCGCCGGTGGCGGGCGAGCTCGACTGGGACCGCCGGCACGCCCTCATGCGTACCCACACCGCCCTGCACGTCCTGTGCGGGGTCATCTGGAACGAGTGGGGGACCGCGGTGACGGGCGGCAACATGACCCCCCTGGCCGCCCGCATGGACTTCGAGTTCGACCCGCTGCCGGAAGGCTTCGGCCCGCGGGTGGAGGAGCTGGTCAACGCCGAGCTGGCGGCCGCCCGGCCCATCGAGGTGTCGTTCCTCCCCCGCTCGACCGCCGTGGAGGACGAGGACCTCATCCGCACCAAGGTCAACCTCATCCCCGAGAGCGTCAGCGAGATCCGCGTGGTCGACATCGTGGGCCTCGACAAGCAGGCCGACGGCGGCACGCACGTCGCGACCACCGACGAGGTGGGCACACTGCGGGTGGTGAAGACCGAGTCGAAGGGCAAGGGCAACAAGCGCCTCCGGGTCGAGATCGACGGGCCGTGACCGAGACGATGTCGACGACCACCCCGGAGGGCGTCCCTCCGACGCTCGACGCGCTGCGAGCGCGGCTGCGCGACCTCGACCGGGTCGTGGTGGCCTTCAGCGGCGGTGCCGACTCGGCGTTCCTCGCGTGGGTGGCCCACGACACCCTCGGCGCCGACCGGGCCCTGGCGGTCACGGCCGTCTCGCCCTCGCTGGCACCCGTGGAGCACGACGACTGCCGTGCGCTCGCCGCCGAGTGGTCCTTGCGCTGGCAGCCGGTGGCCACCGACGAGATGGCCAACGCCGCCTACCGGGCCAACGCCGGGGACCGGTGCTTCCACTGCAAGGACGCCCTCATGGACGCCCTCGAACCGGTGGTGGCCGCGGAGGACGCCACCGTGGTGTTGGGCGTGAATCTCGACGACCTCGGCGACCACCGCCCCGGGCAGCAGGCGGCGGCAGGCCGGGGTGCCGCCTTCCCGCTCGTCGAGGCCGGCTTCACCAAGGCCGACGTCCGGGCCGCCTCCCGGGCGCTGGGCCTGCGCACCTGGGACAAGCCCGCCGCCGCCTGCCTGGCCTCACGCCTGCCGTACGGCACCCCCGTGAGCACCCCGGTGCTGAAGCAGGTGGCCGAGGCCGAGGCGGCGGTGGGGGCGCTCGGCTTCCGGGCGCTGCGGGTGCGCCACTACGACGACACCGCCCGCCTCGAGGTACCCCTCGCCGACCTCCCCGCCGTCCTCGCTCGTCGCGCGGAGGTGGTCGATGCCGTCCACGCCGCCGGGTACCGGTACGTCACCCTCGACCTCGAGGGGCTCCGGTCGGGCAACCTCAACGCCGCCCTCGGCGGCGGGCGCTGAGGACGCGGCGACGTGCGGGCCCTGCGCAACCTCCTCATCTTCGTGGTCGTGCTCCTGCTGCTCGGCGCCGCGGTCGACGTGGGCGTGCGCCGGCTGCTCGAGAGCCGGGTCGAGTCCGAGATCGAAGGCGCCGACGAGCAGATCGACGTGGGCAACGTCGAGGCCGAGGTCGGCTCCTTCCCGTTCCTCCCGGGCCTCGGCCTCCGGGGCGAGGTCAACCACCTCTCCCTCCGCCTGGAGGACCTGGTCACCCCGGGCGTCACCTTCGCGGTGTTCCAGATCACGGTCGACGGGCTGACCTTCGACCGCTCGGTGCTGATGAACGCCCAGGTCCAGGTCCAGCAGCTCGACCGGGCCGTCATCAAGGCCGAGATCACCGAAGCCGCGGCGACCGAGGCCGTCGGGGTGCCGGTCACCTTCACCCCCGGGACCGCCACCGTCCAGGTGGCCGGTCAGCCCCGCACCGCCACCGTCACCCTCGCCGAGGGCGATCTCACCTTGGCGGCGGACGGGGTGGGTGAGCTGGTCATCCCGATCTCGGAGAGCGAGTACTTCCCCTGCGTGCCCGAGGCCGAGGTGAAGCAGGCCAAGGTCGTGCTGCGGTGCAGTGCCGACTCCCTGCCGGCCGCGCTGCGTCCCTACCTCGGTGGCGCCGGCGGCGGCATCGGCTGACCCCGGCTACCAGTGGGCGGTGCCGGCGCCGCCCTTGAAGGGCCCGACCACCCACGACGTGATCCACCCGCCGTAGAACGAGCCCTCGTTGGCCTGCACCACCTCGTCGTCCACGAGGCACTCGTCCACCCGCTGGGCGTAGAAGGCGAGGTACCCGGTGAGCGGGGCGAACCCCGGCGTCGGGTCGTCGTAGGACCACACCGCCTCCCGGCTCACCCGCTCGCCCACGACGAGGTCGAAGTAGCGGGCGGTGCCCTTCCACTCGCAGAACGTGCGGTGGGTGCTCGGCACGAGCAGGTCGAGGGCGACGTCGTCGGGCGGCAGGTAGTACGCCGGCGGCTGGCTGGTCTCGAGGACGCGGTAGGCGCGGCGGCTGTCGGCGACGGTCACGCCGGCGAAGCGGACGACGAGGTGGCGGCCGGTCGCCTCGAGCCGGGGCGGGCGGGGGTAGTCCCACACTGACTCCTGGCCGGGGCCGGGTTCGACGCGTTCGATGGGCACACTGTGAGCATGGCGGCCGACGACGGCGAGGGCACCACGCAGGGCCCGACTTCCGAGGACGAGGCCGCGTTCCTTCGCTACGGGCGGGAGCTGGCCGACGCGGTGGACGCCGTGATCGTCGACTGGGTGGAGCGCTGTGTCGTCCGGGTGCTCGTCGAGCAGGGCGCCGAAGTGCCGGGCGCCGTGCGTGCCGAGGCCGCCGCGGCCGGACGAGCCGCCCGCGCCGACGTCGTGCCCCGGCTTCAGGTGCTTCTCGCCACCGACCTCGACGCCCAGGCGGCCGGCCCGCTCTCGCTGCTGCGCGAGGCGGTGCGCTACCCGACCGAGGTGCTGGTGGCTGCCGGCGCCGCGCCGGTCGACCGCGACGATTTCGCCGTGCAGGCCTTCCCCGACGACCCGTTCGCACTCAGCCCGGCTGCCTTCGGCGACGTCGACGAGCGCCTGACCGAGCCGGGGATGCGCTGGGGTGCGGCGAAGGCCTACGTCCACCTGGCCCGCCGGCGCTCCCGCGAGGACTGAGGCCGCCGCACCGGACCCTGCCGTCCGCGGTCGGCGCTCAGAGCAGGTCGTAGAGCTCGCGCAGGTTCTCGATCCGGGGGACGGCGCCACCGTCGGCGGGCGGCTTCGGGATCCAGTCGCCCGGGTCGTCGTCGTGGCGCCAGATGTGGACGGGGGACATGCCGAGGGCGAGCGGGCCCTCGACGTCGGCCTTCCAGTTGTCGCCGACGAAAAGCGTCTCGGCCGCCGTCGCGCCCACCTCGGCGAGGGTGGCCTCGAAGATGCGGGGGTGGGGCTTGCGGGCGCCCACCCACGCCGATGACACCCGGGCGTCGACGAGCGGCAGCACCCCGGTCTCGTCGAGGTGCCGGTCGAGGTCCCAGTCCCAGTTCGAGCAGATCGCGATGCGCAGTCCTCGCCCTCGCAGTTCCCGGAGCACCTCGAGCGACTCCTCGTAGGCGACCATCGTGAACTCTCCCCGGCGGGTGTGGAACTCCTTCACGATCGACTCGACGTCGTCGTCGTGGATCTCGTGGTCGCGCAGCAGGCCCCGCCACCGGTCCATCTCCCAGGCCTCGTACGCGGCCTCGTCCACCGAGTGCTCGTCGTGGGTCTGACCGTCGAAGGCGTTGGCCGACCAGGTGTTGTCGGCGGTGGGTCGGAACTCGTATCCCCGGGCCTCGAGGATCTCGGCCAGCCACCACGACTCCCAGTCGGACTCGGCCAGCGTGCCGTAGAAGTCGAACAGGACGGTCGTGACGGCCATCCCTCTAGTGTGCCGTCATGCGACTGGTGGTCATCGGAGGCAACGCGGGCGGGATGACCGCGCTCAGCCAGGTGCGCCGGCGCCGCCGCGACCTCGAGATCGTGGTGCTCGAGAAGGGCGACTGGACGAGCTACTCGTCGTGCGGCATCCCGTACCTGGTGGCGGGCGACCTCGGCGGCATCGACGACCTGGTGGTGCGGACCCCCCAGGAGTTCCGGGACAAGCTGCTCGTGGACGTGCGGGTGCAGCACGAGGTCAAGGCCATCGACCTCGCCCAGGGCCAGGTCGAGGTCCGCGACCACAGCCATGGTCGGACCATCCGGATCGGCTTCGACGAGCTCCTGTTGGCCACGGGGGCGTCCCCGATCCGCCCGGACCTGCCCGGCATCGACCACGAGTCGGTGCGAGGGGTGCAGACCCTGGCCGACGCCGCCGCCCTGCTCGACCACGCCGCCACCGTCGAGTGCAAGCACGTCGTGATCGTGGGCAGCGGGTACATCGGCCTCGAGATGGCCGAGACCTTCCTCAAGCGCGGCGCCCAGGTGACGGTCGTCGAGGCCGCCGATCAGCCCATGCGCACGCTCGACCCCGACATGGGCGCACTCGTGGCCGATGCGCTGACCGGCGCGGGCGCCGAGCTGCGCCTCGGCACCTCGGTCGAGGGCTTCGAGCCCGGGATGGTGCACACGTCGGCGGGATCGATCCGGGCCGACCTCGTCGTGCTGGGCATCGGGGTGGCCCCCAACACGGCGCTGGCCGGCGCCGCCGGCGTGCCGCTGGGGGTGAAGGACGCGATCCGGGTCACGCCCCGCCAGCAGGCCCACGTCGACGGCGTGTGGGCCGCCGGCGACTGCTGCGAGTCGTACCACCTGGTGTCGCGCGAGTGGGTCCACATCGCCCTCGGGACCGTGGCCAACCGCCAGAGTCGCGTCGCGGGCATCAACCTGGGAGGGGGCGCAGCGTCGTTCCCCGGGGTCCTGGGCACTGCGGTCACCCGCATCTGCCACACGGAGATCGGCCGCACGGGCCTGACCGAGGGCGAGGCCGCCCGCGCCGGGCTCGATGCGGTCGCCGTCACCATCGAGGCCACCAACCAGGCCGGGTACCTGCCCGACGCCGAGGTGATGACGGTGAAGATGGTGGCCGAGCGCGGGTCGGGTCGCCTGCTCGGCGCCCAGATCGTGGGCGGAGACGCGTCGGCGAAGCGCATCGACACCGTCGCCACCGCGTTGTGGAACTCGATGTCCGTGCAGGACATGGTCGACGTCGACCTCTCCTACGCCCCGCCGCTCTCGCCGCTGTGGGACCCGGTGCTCGTCGCCGCTCGCCAGGCGGCGTCGGCCGCGCTCTGAGGTCGGCACCGATGTCCGAGGTCCCACTCTCAAAGGCACTGCGATGACCTTCAAAGCCGAGCGCGAGGCGCTCATCGACGCTCCCGACCTCTCGGGTCGCGAGCGGTGTCGCGCCCTCAGCGACCTGGTCGACGCCTGGCTGGTCGAGCGCTTCCTCGGGGCGACCGGCGACGGCGCCGGCATCGCGCTGGCCGCCACCGGCGGCTACGGGCGTCGCGAGCTGGCCCCGCAGAGCGACCTCGACCTGCTCCTCCTCCACGACGGCAAGGTCACCTCCGTCGGGCAGGTGGCCGACCAGCTCTGGTACCCGATCTGGGACGAGGGCCTGAAGCTGGGTCACGCCGTCCGGACGCCCAAGGAGACGCTCAGCCTGGCCGCCGACGACCTCGACACCGCCACCACCCTCCTCCAGATCCGCCACCTCGCTGGCGACGCCGCGCTCACCGAGCACGTCGGTGAGCAGGCCCTGGCCCAGTGGCGCAAACGGCCGAAGAAGTGGCTCACCGAGCTGCACCAGGGTGTGGCGGCGCGCCACGCCCAGTACGGCGAGGTGGCCTTCCTGCTCGAACCCGACCTGAAGGAGGGCCGCGGCGGCCTGCGGGACGTGCACGCGCTGCACTGGGCCGAGCTCGTCCACCCGCTGCTGCACGGGGGCGACGACGCGGTGCTCCACCGCGCCTACGACACGCTCCTCGACGTTCGGGTCGCCCTCCACCGCCACACCGGGCGCGCGGGGGACCGCCTCAACCTCCAGGACCAGGACGGGGTGGCCGCGCTTCTCGGCGAGTCCGGCGACGGCGGCGCCGACGCCCTCATGAAGCGGGTGGCGGCCGCGGCCCGCACCATCGGCTGGGTGAGCGACGAGACGTGGGACCGCGTCGAGTCGTCCCTCGAGGGCCCCCGCCGACGGACCGCAGGGCGTGATCGGCCCCTCGACGAGGGCGTGGTGCTGCGCGACGGCGAGGTCCACGTGTCGGCCGACGCCTCGCCGGCGGACGACCCCGCGCTCGTCCTGCGGGCGGCACAGGCCGCCGCGGCCCACCGCACCCGCATCGAGCGGTCGTCGCTCGAGCGCCTGGCCGCCGAGGTCCCGCTCTTCCCCGATCCCTGGCCGTCGGGGGCCCGCGACCTGCTGGCCGGGCTGCTCCTCACCGGCGTTCCCGCCATCGGGGTGCTCGAGTCGCTCGACCACAAGGGGCTGCTCTCGCGCATCCTGCCCGAGTGGGAGCCCGTGCGCAGCCGCCCGCAGCGCAACGCCTACCACCGCTTCACCGTGGATCGTCACCTGTGTGAGGCGGCCGTGGGCGCGGCGGCGCTGGCCGACCGCGTCGGGCGGCCCGACCTCCTGGTCATCGGTGCCCTGCTCCACGACATCGGCAAGGGCTACCCGGGGGACCACACCGAGGTGGGGCAGGAGATCGTGGCCACCATGGCCACCCGCATGGGCTACCCCCCGGCGGACGTCGAGCTGCTCGTGCTGATGGTGCGCCACCACCTGTTGCTCCCCGACGTGGCCACCCGGCGCGACCTGAGCGACGACGCCACCATCGAGCGGGTGGCCGACGAGGTCGGCTCGCTCGAGGCGCTCGAACTGCTCGCTGCTCTGACCGAGGCCGACTCCATCGCCACCGGCCCCGCGGCGTGGGGGGATTGGAAGGCCGGTCTCGTGGCCCAGCTCACCGCCCGCACCGCGTTCCGCCTCGGCGGTGGTGGCGAGACCGACCGCGTGGCCCCCTTCCCCGACGCGGGCCAGCGCGAGCTCATGGCCGCCGGCGAGCGGGCCGTGCGCATCGACGACCACACCATCACCGTCGTGGCGCCCGACCGTCCCGGCGTGTTCAGTCGCGTCGCCGGGGTGCTCGCCCTCAACGGGCTCGACGTGCTCGAGGCCGCGGCCGCCTCCGAGAACGCCATGGCGCTGAGTCAGTTCACGGTGGCCTCCAGCTTCGGGTCCGCCATCGACTGGGACCGCGTCGAGGCCGATCTCGACCGCTGCCTCGCGGGGCGCCTGGCGCTGTCGGCCCGTCTCGCCGAGCGGGCCAAGGCCTACGCCCGACCCGGGCCCCCGCCACGCGCCCCCGAGGTGCGCTTCGACAACGAGGCCACCCACCGGGCCACCATCATCGAGGTCCACGCCACCGACGGCATCGGTGTGCTCAACCGGATCACCCGGGCCCTCGCCGAGCTCGACCTCGACATCCGCACCGCCAAGGTGCAGACCCTGGGCGACGAGGTGGTCGATGCCTTCTACGTCCTGGACGCGGACGGCGAGAAGATCACCGACCCGGACCATCAGGGCGAGGTGCGCCGGGCCCTGCTGTTCGCGCTGAGGTAGCGGGTCGACCGACCGGGCGGGGGCGGTAGGGTCGACGGCGATGACGCCCCAGCCCCCGAGTCACGCCGATCTCCTGCGCTGGAGCGAGGCGCTGTCGGGGATCGCCCGGACGGGCCTGGGCTTCACCGAGAGCCTCTACGAGCAGGAGCGCTTCCAGGAGGTGCTGGCGGTCGCCGCCGACATCCGGGCCGCTGCCGCCCACGAGTGGGACGCCGACGCCATCGCGGTCGAATGGATGAAGCACGTCGGCCAGGGTGTGCCCGGCTACGTCACCCCCAAGGTGGCCGTCGGGGCCGTGGTCAGCAACGACGCCGACGAGATCCTGCTCGTGCAGCGGGCCGACTCGGGGGTGTGGCTCTACCCGACCGGGTGGGCGGACATCGGGTACTCGCCGTCCGAGATCGCCCTGAAGGAGGTCGAGGAGGAGACCGGCATCGAGTGCGAGGTGCTCCGGCCCATCGCCGTGCTCGACGGCATGCGCCTCGGCTTCACCCATGTGCCGCTCTACTCGATCGTGTTCCACTGCCGGGCCACCGGCGGCGAGCTCCGCGCCCACCCCCTCGAGTGCCGGGACGTGGGCTGGTTCCCGGCCGACGCCCTGCCCGAGCCCCTCGCCGGCTTCGAGCAGTGGGGCCAGCACGTGTTCGCCGCCATCCGCGGCGAGGCCATCGAGGTGCTCTTCGACGCCCCCCGCACACCCCCGTGGCGGGACGCGCCCGACGACGAGTAGGACCGGGCGGCGCCGGTCGGCGGTCAGTTCTCGCCGGTGGAGCGCAGGAAGCGCTCGACCTCTTCCACGAGCGAGCTGACGTCGGTGAGCTCCTCGTCGATCTCACCGTCGTCGAAGCGCGCCTCGAGGTTGGCCACGTAGTCGGCGGTCTCGTCGTCTTCGTCGACGAGCTCGTCGATCTGGCGCTCATAGGCGGCGGTGGCGATCTCGAGGTCGGTGGCGGCGACGGAGACGTCGAGCAGCCCGCACGTCCGCTCGACGAGGGCGAGGGCGGCCTTGGGGGAGGGGGCGCCGGGCACGTAGGTGGGGACGGCGGCCCACAGCGACGCCGCGGGCACGCCGGCACGCGCGCAGGCCTCCTGGAGGACGCCGACGATGCCCGTGGGGCCCTCGTAGCTGGAGCGGGCCAGGCCGAGGCGGTCGATGAGACCCTGGTCGACGGCGGTGCCGATCACCGACACGGGCCGGGAGTGCGGCACCTCGGCCAGGAGGGCGCCGAGGGTGACCACGAGCTCGACCTCGAAGGTGGTGGCCACCTCGACGATCTGCTCGCAGAAGGTGCGCCACCGCAGCTGCGGCTCGGTGCCGGTGAGGATGATGACGTCACGGTCGGTGCCCGGCAGGGAACCGGCAGCGAGCTCGTTGGCCGGCCACACGATCTCGCGCTGGTGGCCGTCGTCGAGGCGCACCCGGGGCCGGGTGCTGGTGAAGTCGAAGTAGTCCTCGGGGTCGAGGTCGGCGAAGGTGCGCAGGTCCCAGCGCTCGGCCAGGTAGCGGGCGGCGTACGACGAGGCGTCGCCGGCGTCGTTCCATCCCTCGAACGCACAGACCATGACCGGACGGCGCAGCCGGGGACGGGCGGTCCAGCGGAGCATCCCCTCACGCTATCCAGCCCCTCCGGTGCTGCCTCCCCTGCCGACCCGACGGGCGCCGTCGGGCTCCGACACCTCCCTCCCGGCCGCCGCTCCGAGGGGCCTTGCTCGGTAAGATCGCCGTGCGGAGTGCGCCACCGTTCCGGTGGTCCCGCCGGGACGCAGCGCACGCTGGACTTGGACGAATGACGAACAGAGGTGGAGGGCTCGTGGCCGAAGGTGCCGTCGTACGAACCGTCGGTGAGGTGATGAGCCGTTCGGTGGTGACCGCGGTGCCCTCCGAGACCATCGCCGAGGCCAGCGCCCGCATGGTCGAGCACGGGGTGGGGTCGGTCGTGGTGGCCGACGGGGACCGCCCCATCGGCATCCTCACCGAGCGCGACCTCGTGCGCTTCGCCGCCTCGGGTAGCGATCCCGACGGCACCAAGGTGGCCGAGTGGATGACCGAAGCGCCGGCCACCCTCGGCGCCGACGTCTCCGCCGGCGCCGCCTTCACGAAGCTCTCCGAGGCCGGCTACCGCCATCTGCCGGTGGTCGAGAACGGCGCCCTGGTGGGCATCGTGTCGATGCGCGACCTCATGAAGGTGGCCAGCATCGAACCGGTCACCCACCCGGGCCACATCGAGGCGCCCAAAGGCCTCGCCGGCGTGATCGTGGCCGAGACCGAGGTCGGCGACGTCCGGGGCCAGGAGGGCTTCTACCACTACCGCCAGTACTCGGCGGTCGAGCTGGCCGAGAAGCGCTCGTTGGAGGACGTCTGGTACCTGCTGTTCGAGGGGGAGCTGCCCACCGAGGCCCAGCGGGCGTCCTTCCTGGACGAGATCGTGGCCAACCGCACCCTGCCCGACTCCGTCCGCCGCGAGCTGCCCGCCATCGCCTCGGCGGGGGAGGAGTTCGTGCCCCTCGACGGCCTGCGCACCGCGGTGTCGCTGCTCGGCGCCAGCCTCGACTTCAAGGCGTCGCTCGACATCAGCGCCGCCGAATTGCGCCAGAACGCGATGCAGGTGTGCGCGGTGATCCCCACGATCCTCACCGCGCTGTACCGCCTCCGTGAGGGCGACGAGGTCATCGAGCCCCACCCGACGCTCGGCTACGCGGCGAACTACCTCTACATGCTCACCGGCGAGGAGCCCGGTGTCGACGAGGCCCGGGGGGTCGAGCAGTACCTCATCACCACCATCGACCACGGGTTCAACGCGTCGACCTTCACCGCCCGGGTCATCACCTCCACCGGCGCCGACCTCGTGGCCGCCGTGGTGGGCGGCATCGGCGCCCTGTCCGGCCCGCTGCACGGCGGGGCCCCCAGCCGGGCCCTGGCCATGCTCGACGAGATCGGCTCGCCCGAGAACACCGAGGCCTGGGTGCGCAACGCCGTCGAGAACGGCGACCGCATCATGGGCTTCGGTCACCGCGTCTACAAGACCGACGACCCCCGCTCGGTGCTGCTGAAGTCGGTCGCGCAGCGCCTCGGGGGCGACAAGGCCGCCTTCGCCGTGCAGGTCGAGAAGGCCGTGGTCGACACCCTCGCCGAGCTGAAGCCCGGCCGCGAGCTCTACGCCAACGTCGAGTTCTACGCCGGCGTGGTGATGGACCGCTGCGGCCTGCCCCGCGAGATGTTCACGCCGACGTTCGCGTCGAGCCGGGTCATCGGCTGGTGCGCCAACATCCTCGAGCAGGCGGCGGACAACCGGATCATCCGGCCCAGCGCCCGCTACGTCGGCCCGCCGCCGCCGCAACCCGTCCCCGCGCCGTGACCGTCTCGGTCCGCGAGCAGACCGAGCTCACCGCCGACCTGCGCGAGGCCTTCGACCGCCTCGTCCCGCAGCTCTCGTCGTCCAACCCGCCGCCCACCGACGACGAGCTACGCCACATCATCGAATCGCCGGCGTCGATCCTGCTGGTGGCGCGCGACGGCGACGATGACCCGGCCGGCCGGATCCTCGGCTCGCTCACCCTCGTCGTGTTCCCCATCCCCACGGGCATCCGCGCCTGGATCGAGGACGTCGTGGTCGACGAGGCCGCCCGCGGCCAGGGGGTGGGCGAGGCCCTCAACCGCCACGCCCTCGAACGGGCGCGTGCCGAGGGCGCCAAGACGGTGGACCTCACCAGCCGCCCCACCCGCGAGGCCGCCAACCGCCTCTACCTGCGCCTCGGCTTCATCCCCCGCGAGACCAACATCTACCGCTTCACCCTGTAGCGGCGGGCCCGCGGTGCCGGGCGCGAGGATGGCGGGGTGCGCATCGGGATCGTGGGCGGTGGGATCGGCGGGCTGACCGCGGCGCTGGCGCTGCGGGAGCGGCACGAGGTGACGCTCTTCGAGGCGGCGCCGGCCTTCGCGCCGGTCGGCGCGGGCATCGTGCTCGCCCCGAACGCGGTGGCGTGCCTGGCCCGGGTCGGAGTCGACGTCGGCGCCCTCGGCGTGGAGCTCCCGGCGATCGAGCTGCGCCGCTCGGACGACGTCCTGCTCACCGCGTCGCCGGCCGCCGCCCACCGGCACACCCTCGGGCCGACCCTGGGTTGCGCCCGGGCGGACGTCCACGCCGCTCTCGTCGCCGCCCTCGGCGCGGGCGCCCCGGTGGATCTGCGCCTCGGGGCCGCGGTCACGGCGGTGGACCCGGCCGCGCCGGAGGTCTCGGTGGCGGGCAGCGCGCCCGAGGACTTCGACCTGGTGGTCGGCGCCGATGGCCTGCACTCGTCCTGCCGCCTCGCCCACGGCGGCGGCGACGTCCGCTACTCGGGTGACACGTGCTGGCGGGGCTTCGCGCCCAACCCCGGGCTGGAGTCGGCGGTCGAGTGGTGGGGGCCACGGAGTCGCATCGGACTCGTGCAGGTGCCGGGCGACCGCGTCTACTACTTCCTCGTCCAGGCCGCCCCCGAAGGCCGGTCGGGCGACGTGGATCTCGACGACCTGCGTCACCGCTTCGCCGGCTTCCCCGCCCCGGCCGCCGCGGTCATCGACGGCCTCGACGAGCCGCCGCCGCTGCACCACGACCTGTGCGAGCTCGACGAGCCCCTGTGGGGCACGGCCCGCCTCCCGCTGCTCGGTGACGCCTCCCACGCCATGACCCCGAACCTCGGCCAGGGCGCCGCCATGGCCATCGAGGACGCCGTCGTGCTCGGGCGGGTGCTCGGCGGCGACACCGGGGCGACCGATCTCGACGCTGGCTTCGCCGCGTACGTCGAAGCCCGTCACGACCGCGTGCGCCGGATCCAGCTCGACGCCCGCCGCCTGGGCGGCCTGAGCCGCATCCGTGGCCCCCTGTCCCGCCGGGCCCGGGACCTCGCGCTCCGCCTCACCCCGGACCGCATCACCCGGCAGCGCTTCGACGAGGTGGCGTTGGGGGGTCCGGCCCGCACCGGTCGTGCCGGGGGGACCCCGGGCACCGGGGAAGCGGACTGACGCCCGGGGGTACGATCCCCGCGTGTCCGCCGCCGCCCGTCCGCCGCTGCGACGGGACGCGATCGTCGACGAGGCCCGGGCGCTGGTCTCGAGCGAGGGACTCGACGCCCTCACGCTGCGTGCCCTCGGCAACCGGTTCGGGGTGAGCGCGCCGGCGCTCTACGCCCACTTCACCGACAAGGAGGATCTCCTCCGCGCGGTGGCCGAGCGCCAGTTCGACGACCTGATGGCCCGGTACGTCGAGATCGACGCCGCCGCCGACCCCGACCGCCCCCTCGACCGGGTCCGGGCACAGTGCCGCAACTACGTGCGGATGGCGCGCGAGGACCGGGAGCTGTTCCGGGTGATGTTCCTCTTCCCGCCCGATTTCGGGGAGCTGGCGGCGCTGCCCGGGGCGACGGAGCTGCCGGCGGCCACCAAGGCGTTCCGCATGGCCACCGGCGCCCTGGAGGACGCCATCGCCGCCGGCGACCTCGAGGCGGACGACCCCATGGTCGTCGCCCTCAGCATCTGGGCGGGGGTCCACGGCGTGGCCAACATCTGCCTGCTCGGTCTCGGCCTCGACGCCGCCGGCGAGGAGACGCTCGTCACCGAGGTGACCGACCGCATCCTGCGCGGGTACGGCGCCACCCGCTGACTGCCGGGCCGACCCGCCCGGCAGGAGCTCAGCCGTCGAGCTCGGCGGCGACCTCGTGCACCGCGGCGCGCAGCTCCTCGGGAAGCGAGGCCAGGGCCTCGTCGCTCAGCTCGGAGGAGAAGGTCAGGCGCTCGGCGTCGACCAGCTCGTGGTGCGACGGCGACCAGGCGGAGTGCAGGACGAAGGGGATGGTCTCCCGGTTGGTGCCCTTCAGCACGGCGATCGGTCCGTCGCCGACGCGGGCGGCGTCGAAGAGCTCGATGCGCAGGCCGTCGTCGTTGCACACGGGCTGGACGACGTAGCCGTCGTGGCCGCCGGGCGAGGTCCCGGCGTAGGCGCTGGTGCCCGCGACCGAGCCCACCGCACGCGGGGCGAACGCCGGCGAGGTGATGTGGTCGGCGGTGTCGGGGTACTCCCAACGCGCCTTCAGCTCCATCGAGCCCCGCTCGAACGAGCAGAGGGCCCCGGGGGTCTCCTCGCGGAGACGGTCGAGGTCGATCCGCCCCTCGTAGAGCCGCGCGGCCCGCGCCGAGACGTTGCCGGGGCGGCACCCCTGGTAGTCGACGTGGTGCAGGGTGGGAGCGCTCATGCCCTCGGTGCTCCAGTCCATGGCCGAGAGCTGGAGGTTGTAGGTCCAGTCCTCCTTGAACACGCCCTGCTCGAGGACCTTGCCGGTCTCGGGGTCGAAGACCACCTCGCAGATGGTCTCCGGGGCCATCGACATGTTGTAGAGCCCGACCGCCGCGGGGTCGACGGGGTTGCCGTTGACGTCGACGTCGTCGGGGCGCAGGTAGAGGGCGAGGTCCATCAGGTCCATGCCCTCCCAGACGACCGAGATGCCGTCGGTGTCGTCCCAGCGGGCGTAGTAGTGCCCGTTCGGGGGCGACATGGTGAAGCACACCGGCGCCACGGGCGTGCCCGGGGCCAGCCCCTCCAGGGCGTCCTTGCGGATGAGCCACACCGGCACCTCGGCGTCGATGGTGGTGGTGCGCTCGCCACCGAGCATCTCGTCGAGGTCGGGCTTGAAGTTGCCGCTGTCGCAGAGGATGACCCAGTCGCGCGTCTGGCTGACGGTGTGGATCGAGCCGTTGAAGGCGATCCCCTCGAGGGGCCAGTGGGCCACCTTCGTGCCGTCGGCGCGGTCGTAGCGCACGAGGGAGGGCACGAGGCCGGCGGCGCCGATCTCGAGCTTCACCGTCCAGAGGCAGTGGCGCTCGGGGTCGGCGACGGGGTGGGCGGAGGAGAGCACGAAGGGCAACACGTTGGCGTGGCCCATCGACGGCCCACCCCAGGTGTCGATGTGGCCGACCTCGGACACGTACTCGAGGGTCTCGGGGTGCAGCTCGACGGGCCGGCCCGCGTCCCAGGTGGCGTAGAGCCGGTCGCCCCACGGCAGAGGGGCGGTGTTGGCCGCGTTGGGCGAGCCGAAGGGCGAGGTGTAGCCCGTGGGCCCGGCTCGGAAGACCTCGGGGTGGCGCTCCCACAGCCGCTTGCTCGGCGTGTCGATGGCCACGCTCTGCCAGCGGAAACGGCCCGGGGCGGCGCCGCGGGAGCCCGCCTCGAGCGAGAGCCGGCAGATCGCGCCGAAGTCGAAGATGGCGTAGGGGATGCCGTGGCCGTTCAGCGGGCTCGAGTAGAGCACCTCGCCGCTGATGTCGGTGGGCCACTCGCCCGCCACCACCTCGAGGTCGAAGTCACGGTGGGGGGCGGTGGTCAGGCTGCGCGGGGTGGGCATGGCCGGCTCCTCGATCGCTCGCCCGGCCGGCGCCGGGCTGGTGTCTCCAGGTAGGTTAACAGCGTTAAGTTCGGGTGGAGGGAGGGGGGTGTCGACGCCGCTCCGGAGGAAGCGGCGCCGGCCGTCACCACTCGATGGGGGGATTGGGGGGGAAGAGGTCGTCGCGCTCGGCGACGAGGCGGTCGCAGTCCCAGTCCTCGTCCACCCGCTCCAGCAGGATCGGGCTGAACGAGAGGTCGGGCACCTGCACCCAGGCGCCGCCCGAGCCCTCGAAGATCGGGTCGGTGGCCCCGATGACGAGCTGCTCGGAGCCGTCCGTCACCGTGCCGGTCATCGAGTCGGGGCCGTCCTGGACCAGGTCGTAGGCGAAGATCTCCCGCCGGGCGATGTAGAGCTCTTCCACCGAGTCGCCGATGCGGATCTCCACGGTGATGCCGGGCTTCCCGTCCCCGTCGTCGTCGACGATGCGGGGATCGTCGGGGTCGTCGGGCAGCGACTCGTCGACCGGGTCGTCGAGGCGGATCCCCACGGGCGTCGGTGTGGCGGGGCGGTGCACCTCCCACGCGCCCGGCTCGCCGGACACCTCGACGGGGGTCGGCTCCGGCCGGATGGCCTGGGTGGCGGCGTCGGAGACCGAGGTCTCGATGGCCTGGTCGGTGACCTGCTCGGCGGTGCAGAACTCCTCGGACTCGATCAGCTCGCCGTCCTTCACCGCGAAGTCGGTGAAGCCGTAGCTCACGATCATGGTCTTCAGGGTGTCGTCCTCGTAGGCGACGATGTCGTAGTGGGCCCAGCGGCCGGCGAGGTCGGCGCCGGGGATCGACGACAGCGTGGTGGCGCTGTCTCCGCGTCCCTCGGCGCCGGCCTCGTCCGTCCCCGTGTCGGACCCGTCACTCGCGCAGGCGGCGGCGCCGACCACGAGCGCCATCGCGAGGGCAGCCCCGGCGAGCGCCTTCATGCCGGCTCCACGAAGCCGTCGAGGGCGTCGGAGACCGCGGTGTCGGCGGGCAGGTGATCCGGCCCGATGGCCAGGTCGACCGCCCGTTGGAAGTGGTGGATGAGGCGCTCGTGCCACCCGAGCTGGAACGGTCGAGCGCCACGCGACGAGACCGAGGCCTGGATCGGGGCCATGTTGGCGGTGTCCTGCGCCATGACGGTCTCGAACAGGGCCATGCGGCCGGTGTGGTCCTCGGGCACCTCGTCGCCCTCCCACGCCGGCGCGTACCAGCGCAGCTCGAGCTCGGTGTGGTCCACGTCCACCGGCCACATGCAGAGGAAGGTGAAGGCCCCGGTGTCCATGGGTACGACCAGGTTGGGGAAGATGCCGTACGAGGTCGACGTCTGGCGCCACAGCAGCGGCACCGACGGGTTGTCGAACTCGGGGGACACCATGGGGAAGTCGCGCAGCTCGTCGCGCTTGTCCACCGTCAGGCGGCTGTGGCCGTGGGGGAGCATCGTGACCGTGGTGGCCTGGTCGTCGTAGAGCAGGGCGGCATTGTCGGGGTGCACCGTGCGCACGTGGTACACCTCGAGGAAGGCGTCCACCATCAGCTTCCAGTTGCAGGCGAGGTGGTGCACCTGGGTGCCGACGAGGCGCATGGCGGGCCCGTCGATGTCGCGCATCTGGTCGGCGACGGGCCCGAGGAACTCGACGAGTGACGGGCCGTCCAGCGCCTCCTTGACGAAGACCCAGCCGTCGGAGGTCTCGCAGCGCACCGGCACGAGGCCCAGGTCGTCCACGTCGAGGCCGGCGAAGCTGCGAGCGTCGGGCACGCCCTTCAGCACGCCATCGGTGCCGTAGCTCCACGAGTGGTACTGGCAGGTCAGGCGCCGGGCCGTGCCGCACTCGTCGCGCGTGACCGGGGCGCCCCGGTGCCGGCAGGCGTTGTAGAAGGCCCGCAGCACGCCGTCCTCGCCCCGCACGATGACGAGGGGGGCGCCGGTGCGGGTGAACTGCCGGTACGAGCCCGGCTCTGGCCATTCGGACTCGTGGCCGGCGAACAGCCAGGTGCGCGGGAACAGGTGCTCGCGTTCGAGCTCGTGGAAGGCGGGGTCGACGTAGCGTCCGGTCGGGATGAGCGGCACCGGCACGGCCTCGGGCGGCGGCTCGGTGCGGGACTTCTCCACGGCGATCCGGTCGCGGATGCGTTGCTCGAGGACGGCGTCCACGGGTTGCCCCTTGCGTCGGCGGGACGGCGGCGGGCGACACGGCCGACCCCCGTCGGTTAACGTCGTTAACCTAGCAGTGCCCGGAGGTCGAGCGCCGACCAGGGCGGCGAGGGGAGGGCCGATGACCGACACGACCGAGGTACCTGCCTCGGGCACGGCGCGCCTGCTCGGCGCGGTCCCGAACGCCGCGAACCAGCCCGACCTGCTGGGCAACCTGGCGCCCGTCCCCGACGAGCTCGATGTCGCCGACCTGGCCGTCACCGGCGAGCTGCCCGCAGCCCTGCGGGGCAGCTTCGTGCGCAACGGCCCCAACCCGCTGTACGAGCCCGTCGGCCGCTACCACCTGCTCGACGGCGACGGGATGCTCCACGGCGTGACCCTCGGTGACGGGCGCGCGTCCTATCGCAACCGTTGGGTCCGATCCCGTGGGCTCCAGGCCGAAGTCGCCCTGGGCCGGGCGATCTACCCGGGCCTGGGCAGCGTCACGGACTTCCCCCCTCGCTCGCTCACCGGCGACGCCGGCCCGGTCAAGAACGTGGCCAACACCCACGTCATCCGCCACGCCGGACGCTGGCTGGCGCTCTGGGAGGGCGGCCTGCCCACCGAGGTGACGCCCGAGCTCGACACCGTGGGGGAGTGGGACTTCGGCGGTCGGTTGCGGGGCGCCATGACCGCGCACCCCCGCTTCGATCCCCGTACCGGCGAGCTGGTCTGCTTCGGCTACTCGGTGTTCGAGCCGAAGCTCCACTACTTCGTGATCGACGCGACGGGCGAGCTGGTCCACTCCGTCGAGCTCGACCTGCCGGCGCCGGTGATGATGCACGACTGCGTGATCACCGAGGAGCACACCGTGTTCCTGGACTCGCCGATCGTGTTCAACGTGGCGAACCTCGGGAAGGGCCCGATGGTGTCGTGGCAGCCCGAGAACGGCACCCGGCTCGGCGTCATCCCCCGCCGCGGCGGCGCCGAGGACATCCGCTGGTTCGAGATCGAGCCCGGCCACGTCCAGCACTTCTGGAGCGGTTGGGCCGACGGGGATCGCATCGAGCTGTGCGGCTCACGCTTCGACGCCCCCGACTTCGGCATCGACTCCGAGCCGCCCCTCGACCAGTCCGTGGGCGACCCCACGCCGGGCCGTCCCGCCCGTTTCTGGATCGACCTGGCCGCGGGCTCGGCCGGCTGGGAGCCCATCGACGACCTGGGGGGCGACTTCAACCGCATCAACGACGCCCGCAACGGCGAGCGGGTGCGGTGGCTGTACCTGTCGGCCTTCCTGCAGCCCGACCGCCGCATGGGCGACTTCGACACCATCGTGAAGTACGACGAGACCGACGGCAGTCGCACCCACTGGACGATGGGGCCCCACGGCCACGTCGGCGAGAGCGTGTTCGCTCCTGACCCCGGCGGTTCGGCCGAGGACGACGGGTGGCTGCTCAACATCGTCTACGACGCCGCCGCCGACACCAGCGACCTCGTGGTGCTCGACGCCCGGGACGTCGCCGCCGGCCCGGTGGCCACCGTGCACCTGCCCCGACGGGTGCCGTTCGGCTTCCACGCCAACTGGTTCGCCGCCGAGGACTGACCCGGGTGCCACCCGCGGCTCCCCGTACCACCCGTCGTCGCCGGCCCGGCGGCGAAGTGTGGCGCGCCGCCCGTGCGACCGCGCTCACCGGCCTGCTCGTCCTGGGCCTCGGGGCGGGGTGCGGGAGCGGCGACGACGCCGAGCGCGCCGACGGGACCGACCCACCGACGACGTCGGTGACCTCGACCGGTGGGGCCGAGCGCCCGACCACGACCGCCTCGACCACCACCGCCGCGGGATGCGCGGTGACGGCCCCGCCGGCGGCCGGCACCGAGCGGGTCGAGCTCTCGTCGGGTGGTGCCGACCGCTGGTACGACCGGCTCGTCCCCGCTGCCTACGACGGCGAGCCGACCCCGCTCGTCGTCGACCTGCACGGCTACCTGAGCGGAGCCGAGGGGCAGGCGGCCATGAGCGGGTTCGGCGCCACCGCCGAGCGCGAGGGGTTCGTCCTGGCCACCCCCCAGGGCAACGGCGACCTGGCGTACTGGAACGCGGTCCCGCACCCCGACCTCCCCGACGACGTGGGGTTCGTGGCCGACGTCATCGACGACGTGAGCGCCGCCGTCTGCATCGACCCAGACCGGGTGTACGTCGACGGCATGTCCAACGGGGCCTTCCTCACTTCGCTGGTGGCGTGCGAGTTGGCCGATCGGGTGGCGGCGGTGGCCGCGGTCGCCGGCCTCCTCGTGCCCGCGGACTGCGCTCCCTCCCGCCCCGTGCCCGTCCTCGCCGTCCACGGGACCGCCGACCGGTACGTGCCTTTCACCGGTGGTCGCGGCCCGGCACTGGACGACCTGGCCTGGGACGGCGACAGCAGCCGGGCCTTCGACGGGCTCGTCTTCGGCGACCTCACCGAGGCCGCCGCCCGGTGGGCCGAGCTCGACGGTTGCGACCCTGAGCCGACGCGCACCGACGTGTCCGACGAGGTCGAGGTCATCGCCTACGGCGACTGCGCGGACGACGCTGCGGTCGAGCTCTTCGTGGTCGACGGCGGCGGCCACGCGTGGCCCGGGAGCGACGTCTCCCGGGCCAGCGCCGACATCGTCGGCCCCACCACCTTCGACGTCGACGCGACCGACCTCATCTGGACCTTCTTCGAGGAGCACCCCCGCCCATGACCCGACCCTCCGCAGCCCGCACGACCGGTGCCGCCCCCGTCGCGGACGCGGCTCCGACGGCCGTCCGGCACGCACCACGTCACCGGGCGACCCGCCTGGTCCCCGCGGTGGCCGTCGCCTTGGTGGCGGTCCTGCTCGCCGCCCTCGTCGCCGGCTGCGGGAGCGATGCCACCCCCACCGGGACGGGTGCCGACGATGCCGTCACCGCGTCGAGCGCCGACCAGGGCGACGTCGACGCCACGCCGGTGGCGTTGCCCGAAGCGGGCTCGACGGTCGAGATCGTCGGCACCGAGTACACGTTCGAGCTGGACGCGACCGCGGCCGACGGGACGCCGATCGACCTCGCCGCGGGCGGTGCCCTGCCCTCGGGCTGGACGCACGTCGAGTTCCACAACGAGGGCGACGAGGCCCACCAGGTGATGTTCGCCCGGCTGAAGGACGGTGTGGACCTGTCGGAACTGGCCGACACCGCGGGCGGTGACTCCTCGGGCTCGGCCGCCATCGAGTTCGTCGACATGCTGGGCGGCGTCAGCTACATCGGCCCGGGCCAGTCCATCGAGGCCCTCGTCGACCTGCCCCCGGGCATGGTCCTGGCCATGTGCTACGTGCCCGACACCCACGGCGTGGCCCACGCGCTCATGGGCATGACCACCACCCTCACCGTGGCCGAGCCCGAGCCCGGCGCCACGCCGGAGACGAGTGACCCGGAGACGAGTGACCCCGAGACGGTGCAGGGCACCATCGAGATGACCGACGGCGGCTACCGGTTCCCCGACGCCGTGCCGCCGGGCTGGTACCAGGTGGTGAACAACGACGAGGGCGAGGGCGGTGAGGGCCTCCACGAGCTCGCCGTGCTCGGTCTCGACCAACCGCTCGATGACGACCAGCTCGACCAGCTGCTCGACGACCTCGCCACCAACGCGACCCCCGCCGTGGACCTCGTCGCCGTCGGCGGCATGGGCGCGCTCTCGGCCGGCTTCGAGGGCTATCTCCACCTCGACCTCGACGCGGGCCCCTACCTGGCCGTCGACTTCATGCCCGACCCCGGAGAGCCCCGCCCCCACCTGCTCGACGGCTACGTGACGGCCTTCGAGGCGTGAGACGGAGGACGCGACCATGACCGCGACCCAGCCGATCCTGCTGCGCGGCGGCGCCGTGATCGACGGCACGGGCACGCCGCCGCACCCCGCCGACGTGCTGCTCGAGCCTGATCGCATCGTGGCCGTCGGCCCCGAGGCCGCCGCGGCGGCGACCCCCGAGACCGTGGTCCTCGACGTGGCCGGGCTCACCGTGCTGCCCGGC
The DNA here is from genome assembly GCA_016794585.1 of Acidimicrobiales bacterium. Taxonomy (NCBI): domain Bacteria; kingdom Bacillati; phylum Actinomycetota; class Acidimicrobiia; order Acidimicrobiales; species Acidimicrobiales bacterium. The sequence goes on along the minus strand of JAEUJM010000029.1, from coordinate 19,052 downwards.
CTGATCGACGCCCACTGCCACATCACCTTCGGCGAGCCCGCCAGCAACGACGAGCTGTTCTTCCACCGCGATCCCTCGACCGCCGCCCTCGTGGCCGCGTTCGACGTCCAGAAGCTGCTGCGGGCCGGGGTCACCGGCTTCCTCGACGCCGACTGCATCTTCGAGGTCGGGCCGGCCCTGCGCGACGCCATCGCCGCCGGCCTGGTCGAAGGGCCCCGGATGGTCTCGGGCATGAACGCGCTGTTGACCGCAGCGGGCGGGACGGCCGGCAAGCTCATCCCCGACGAGGGCCGGGTCGGCTACGCCCACGTGGTGGGCGACCGTGACGAGATGGTGCGGGTGACCCGTCAGCAGATCAAGCGGGGGGCCGACTGGGTGAAGATCCACGTCACCGGGTCGCTGCCGAACCGCCGCGGCGAGCGCACGGTGTGGACCCTCGACGAGCTCCGAGCCGTCACCGAGACCGCCCACGCCCTCGACACCCCGACGGTGGCGCACTGCCGCAACGCCGAGTCCACGCGGCTGGCGGCCGAGGCCGGCGTCGACCTCGTCCTCCACGCCAGCTTCCTCGACGACGCCGCCGTGGCCGCGCTGGTCGAGGCCGGCACCGCCGTGGCCCCGACCTTCACCTTCCTGGCCAACCTCGCCGACCACGGCCACCGGGTGGGGGCCATGACCACCCAGGTCGACCTCTTCCGCGGTGAGATCGCCGCCACCGCCGAGAAGCTGCGGACCGCCCACGACGCCGGGGTCCCGCTCCTCTGCGGCTCCGAGAGCGGGTTCTCCCTCACGCCCTACGGGCACTGGCACGCACGCGAGCTGGAGGTGTTCGTCGAGGCGCTCGGCCTCTCCCCGCTCGAGGCCATCTCGTGTGCCACCCGCAACGGGGCCCTTGCCCTGCGTGAGCCCCTCGACAGCATCGGGGTGATCGCCCCCGACGCCGCCGCGGACGTGCTCGTGGTCGACGGCGACCCGTCTGCCGACGTGACGGTGCTCGCCGACCGGCGGCGCCTCCGTCACGTGTTCTCCCGCGGAGCGCCGGTCGACCTCGACCGGCCGTGGCCCCAGCGCTCGCCCCTGCCGGGCGAGAAGGTCGGCCTGTGGTCGGCGCAGCCCCTGACCTGGGACCTGGTGCACGGCGAATGAGCGGGGCGGGGACATGAGCGAGCCAGGGAGCGGCACCGTGGTGGTGACCGGCGGGGGCTCCGGCCTGGGGGCCGCGATCGCGTCTGCCGCCGCCGAGGCGGGCTGGACGGTCGGCGTGCTCGACCGCGACGGCGACGCCGCGGATCGCGCTGCCGCGACCCTCGGCGGCCGGTGCGTGGCCCTCGCCGCGGACACGACCGACGAGGCCGCGGTCGAGTCCGCCCTCGACCAGTTCGCGACGGCCATGGACCGGCCGGCGCCCGATGCCCTCGTGGCCAACGCCGGGATCGTGCGCTTCGGCCCGCTGCTCGACACCACCCTCGCCGACTGGCGGGCGGTGGTCGACGTGAACCTCACCGGCACCTTCGTGACGGCCCGGGCGGTGGCCCGGCGCCTCGTCGCCGCTGGCCGGCCCGGCTCGATCGTGGCGGTCACGTCCATGAACGGGGTGGTCCCTGGCCCCAACGCCGGCGCCTACGGGGCCACCAAGGCCGGCGTGGCCCGCCTCACCCAGCAGATGGCCCTCGAGTGGGGGGCCCACGGCATCCGGGTCAACGCCGTTGCCCCCGGGCTCATCGACGGCGGTATGTCCGCCCCCATCTACGCCGACCCCGAGACCCGCCGGCGGCGCGAGCAGCGGGTCCCGCTGGGTCGCCTCGGTGAGCCCGCCGACGTGGCCGCGGTCGTCCTGTTCCTGCTCTCCGACGCCGCGGGCTACGTCACCGGCACCGAGCTTCTCGTCGACGGCGGGGTCACCCCGTCGGTGATCACCTCCCTCCCGCGGCCGGCGGCGGTGGACTCGGTCGGCGACGGGGCCCCGGGCGGGTGAGGGCACGGTGACCACCAACCTGCTGCTCACGGGTGGGCCCCACCCGTTCGCGTCCACGACACCGCTGCTCGTCGACCTCCTCGCCGACCACGGCATCGCCACCACGGTGGTCACCGACCCGTTCGAGGCGCTGGCTCGCCTCGGCGCCGCCGAGGCCGGTACGGGCCCGCGGGTCGACCTGGTCACGGTGCACGCCCTGCGCTGGCGCATGGACCAGGAGCGCTACGCCGACGAGCGCGCCGAGCACGCGGTCGCGGTGGACGACGTGGATCTCGCGGTGCTCGACCGCTTCGTACGGTCCGGCGGCGGCCTGTTGGCGCTGCACACGGCGGTGATCTGCTTCGACGCTGCGGCCACCTGGCGCGCGCTCTGCGGCGCGTCCTGGGACTGGGAGCGCTCGTCGCACCCTCCGCTCGGCCCGGTGACGGTCACCCCAACCGAGGCCGGTCGCGCCCACGAGGTCACCGGCGGCGTCGGGGGCTTCATCGTCGAGGACGAGGCCTACGGCTTCCTCGACGAGGTCGAGGGGCTCGCGCCCCTCCTCGTCGCCGACCACGGCGGCCGCACCCACCCCCTGGTCTGGGCCCGCACCGTGGGCGAGGGCCGGGTGGTGACCGATCTGCTGGGCCACGGCCCACCCGCCTTCGAGCACCCCGTCCACCGCCGGGTCCTCGCCCGGGCCGCCACCTGGGCGGCGTCCCCGGCGGCGACCGTGCCCGGCCCCGCCGCCGGCGACGCGCCCGCGAGGAGCCATCCATGAGCGCCACCCCCACGGTCCACACCGTCACCACCTACGAAGAAGCGCGCGACGCCTTCCGCCAGAAGCACCTGCGCCAGGCGCTCTACGACGCCGGCGAGGTGGTCATGGCCGACGTGCTCGTCAACCTCCACGGCGACGCCCACCGGGCCCGCCGCCGGCTGGAGAACCGACTGTTCCGGCGGGACACGCGCGAGCGCGACGAGCGCACGCGCTTCCCGGCCGTCGTGGCCGAGACCCTGGCGCCCCACGTCGCCATCGGTCGGGCCGAGCTGGTGAGCCTCAGCCACGAGATGATGATGAACCTCGCGGCCACGGCCGCCGGGGTCGACCGGCCCGAGCGCAGCCCGGAGGAGACCCACCGGCTCTACGAGTACATGATGCGCTTCATCGAAGGGGCGACCCTGGCCCACTACACCGGCGATCGTGAGGCCAAGCGGGCCGAGGTCGCCGCCGCGCTGGATGCCTTCGACGCCGAGTTCCTCCAGCCGTCGATCGAGCGTCGCCGAGCGGCCCTCGACGCCGTGGCCGCCGGCGCCCTCGACGCGGACGAGCTGCCGCAGGACGTGCTCACCGTCCTGCTCGCCAACGAGGACCAGCTCGAGCTCGGGCCGGAGGTGGTGCGCCGCGAGGTGTGCTTCTACCTCCTCGCCGGCGCCCACACGTCGGCCACCGCGTTCGTCAGGACGCTCGACCACGTCTTCGAGATGAGCGAGACCGCGCCGGCCGACGCCGAGCGAGCCCGCGACGACCTCACCTTCCTGCAGCGGTGCACCCACGAGACGGTGCGCCTCCAGCCCTCGAGCCCCATCGCCCTGCGCCGTGCCCTCGAGCCCCTGACCCTGGCCGGCGGGCAGGCCGTGGCCGTGGGTGACGAGGTGGTCATCGACCTGATGGCCGCCAACCGCGACCCGGCGGCGTTCGGTCCCGACGCCGACGCGTTCGACCCCCACCGCGCCCTGTCGCCGGGGGTGGCCCCGTGGGGGCTCAGCTTCGGGCTGGGCATGCACGCCTGCATCGGCCAGGAGCTGGCCGCGGGGGGCGACCCGGCCGCCGACACCGGCCCGGACCGCCTCTACGGCCTCGTCCCCGTTGCCGTCCAGGCCGTGCTGGCCGCCGGCGCCCACCCCGACCCCGACCGCCCACCGCAGCTCGACCCCACCTCGGCCCGCGGCTACTGGTCCGCCTACCCGGTGCGGTTCTGAGCGTGCCTGCGGGGTCCATCCAGTGATCGACCTCCACGCCCACGTGGTGCTCGAGTCGACGCTCGGCGCCGCCGGGCCCCTCGGGCCCGAGCTCGACGACGGCGACCCGGTCGACGGGCGACTCCCCTGCTTCCGGGTGGGGGACTACGAGCTGATGGGTGTCCGCTACCGGGACACCCCGTTCATGGACGTCGACCGCCGGCTGGCCGTCATGGACGACGCCGGGATCGAGCGCCAGGTGCTGTCGCCCAACCCGTTGACCTTCTTCTCCCACGTCGAGGCCGACCCCGCCGTGGCCTTCGCCCGCCGCCACAACGACGGGCTCGCCGCCGTCGTGGCCACGGCGCCGGACCGGCTGGCCGGGCTGGCCCAGCTCCCGATGCAGGACCCACCCCGGGCCGCGGACGAACTGCGCCGAGCGGTCGGCGAGCTCGGTCTGCTCGGCGCCTACGTGGGCACCGATCTGGGGCGGCCGCTGGACGACCCCGCCCTCGACGTCGTGTGGTCGGCGTGCGAGGCCCTCGACGTACCCCTCTTCGTCCATCCCGCGCCGGACGGCATCGACCGGCCCCGCCGCGACGAGCGCCTCGCCCGCTTCGACGGTGACCTCTGGCTCGGGTTCCTCTACGAGGAGACCCTGGCCGTGTCGACCCTGGTCCTGGGTGGGGTGCTCGACCGCCACCCGGGCCTGGACGTCTGCATCAGCCACGGGGGCGGCGCAACGGCCTGGCTGGCCGAGCGCATGGAGCACGCCGCCCGCACCCGCCCCTGGGGGGCGGACGCGCTCGCTCCGCCGGGAGCGGTCGCCGAGCGGTTGCGCCGGCTGTGGTGGGACGCCCACGTCGGTGGCCCGACGGCGCTGGGAGCGCTCCTCGCGGCCTTCGGGCCGGATCACCTCGTCGCCGGCACCAACCTGGCCGGCTGGGACCAGTCCCTCGACCCCAGTCACGGGGACGCCGCGCTCGCGGCGCACTTCGACGCCAACGCCCGCCGCCTGCTCCGCCTCGATCGCCTGCGCTGAGGGACGCGCCACCCCTACCCTCGGCGAGGTGGGAACCTGGGAGCCGGGGCCGGGCGTCGTGGAGCTGCCCGACGGGCGGCGGGTCCGGGGACGAGGGCTGCGTCGGCCGGTCCCCGTCGGGCCGGACCCCGAGCTGGGGGTCTACCTGGTGGCCGCGGCGCCCGGTCCGTTCTCCTGGCGGTCGTGGTGGGTGCGCTGGCCCGACTTCCGCCTACCGGCCGACCGGGACGCCGCCCTGACCATGCTGAGCGAAGCGCACGAGCGCGCCGTGACCGAACGGGTCGAGCTCGCGTGCGGCGGCGGGGTCGGACGCACCGGGACCGCGTTGGCGGTGCTCGCCGTGCTGTCAGGGGTCGCCCCGGACGAGGCCGTGGCGTGGGTCCGGAGCGCGTACCACCCCCGTGCCGTTGAGACGCCCTGGCAGCGTCGTTGGGTGCGCTCGCTCGACCGGAGGTGACGAGCGCCCGGGCCGCCGCGGGTCAGCCGGCGGTGATCTTCGAGATCAGGCCGTCCTGGAAGAGGACGTAGAGCTCGCCGGCGGCGTCCTCGCCGAACGAGATCGGGGCACCGGACGGGAGCTCGCCGAGGTCGGCCTCGTCGTTCACCTGCCGGCTGCCGTCCACCAGGAGACCCTGGAGGCGGGACCGGCACAGGTCCGAGAAGAGATAGGCGCCCTGGAGGGCGGGGACCTCGGTGCCCCGGTACACGTACCCACCGGTGATCGAGCAGTTGCCGTCGCCGTGGCTGGTGGTGGCGATGGGCGGGACGTAGGCGGCCGGCGGCGTGCCGCCCTCGTAGCCGGCGTCGCCCTCCATCAGGTTCCAGCCCAGGTTGGCGCCCCGCCCGGCGTTCAGGCCCTCGCCGTCGGCGGGCAGGAAGTCGATCTCCTCGACCTCGTTCTGGCCCACGTCGCCGATCCACAGGTCGCCCGTGGCGGCATCGAACGAGAACCGCCAGGGGTTGCGCACCCCGCTGATCCAGATCTCGGGTCGGCCGTCGGTGCCGTCGGCGAAGGGGTTGTCCGCGGGCACGCCGTAGGGGGTGTCCCCTTCCGTCGGGTCGATGCGCACCACCTTGCCGAGGAGGTCGGTGGGGTTCTGGGCCCGGTCGTCCGGGTCGCCGGCGGCGCCGCCGTCGCCGAGGCCCAGGTACAGGAAGCCGTCCGGGCCGAACGCGATGTTGCCGCCGTTGTGGTTCGAGAACGGCTGGTCCTGGGCGAACACCTCGCGGCGGCTGTCGGCGTCGACGGTGGCGTCGCCGCCTTCGCCCGACACGGCGTACTCGTCGATGCGGGTGTCGCCGGCGGTGTTCGTGTAGCTGACGTAGAGGTGCTCGCCGTCCGGGGAGAACGCCGCGCCCAGGAAGCCGCCCTCTCCCTCGATGGTGACGTCGCTGCTGAAGTCCAGCACCACCTCGGCCGCGGCGTCGGGCCCCGTCGTCGGGTCGAGGCGCACCAGCGTGCCGGCTCGCTGTGCGACGTAGACGAGGTCGTCGTCACCGGCGCGCACGGCCATCGCCATCGGCGTGTCGTCGAGGGTCGTCACGGGCTCGTACGCCACGCTGGCCCCGTCGAACGACCCGACGCTCGCCGGGAGGGTCGACGCCGGGCCCGGCGCAGCGGTGGTGGACGTGGCCGAGCGGATCTCGGGGTCCACCGTCGGCGAGCTCGTCCGTCGGTCGTCGCTGCCGCCGTAGCAGGCGGTGAGCGCCAACGCCGCCGCCACGAGGCCGACGGCGGTGCGGGAGGCGACCCGGGTGAGGGGACGGGTCGGACGACGCCGGGGCTCAGAGCTCATCGCATGATTCGTATCAGGCCTTCCTGCACGACGGACACCGCCAGCTGCCCGTCTTCGGTGTAGATGAGGCCACGGGACGTGCCCCGACCTCCAGAAGCCGAGGGGGTGTCCTGCACGTAGAGCAGCCATTGGTCGGCGCGAAACGGGCGGTGGAACCACATGGCGTGGTCGAGGCTGGCCATCATCAGGGCCTCGTCCATGGTGCCCAGACCGTGGGGGAGGATGCTGGTGTCGAGCAGGGTCATGTCCGACGCGTACGTCAGCACACAGGCGTGCAGGACGGGATCGTCGGGCAGGACGCCGTCGGCCCGCAGCCAGGTGCGCTGGTGGGGTGGGAGCTTCTCCCGGCGGTCCATGGGCTCGAAGTCGCACTGGCGGTGGTCGATGGGCCTCGGCCGGTCGTACCAGTCGCCGATGCGGTCCTTCCAGGGAGCCATGCGCTCACGCCAGTCGGGGAGCGTCTCGGGGGCGGGCGGCAGACGCCCGTCGAACATCACGTCCGCCAGGGCCAGCTGGTGCTCGAGGCCGGTCTCGTGCACCTGGAACGACGCTGCGAGGTTGAAGATGGCCTTGCCGTGCTGGATGGCCACCACCCGGCGGGTGGTGAAGGATCGTCCGTCCCGGATGCGGTCCACCTCGTACAGGATGGGCACGCGGGGGTCACCCGGGCGCAGGAAGTAGGCGTGGAGGGAGTGGACGGCGCGCTCGGGCTCGACCGTCCGCGCCGCGGCGACGAGGGCCTGGCCCGCCACCTGTCCGCCGAAGGTGCGCTGGCGGTCTTCGTCGGGGCTGCTGCCCCGGAAGATGTTGACCTCGATGGCCTCGAGGTCGAGCAGCTCGATCAGCGCGTCGACCGCTCCCTGGGACATGGCCTGCACACTACGGTGCCACTCCGATGAGCGACGGGACGAAGGTCGACCATTCGGGACTGTCCCCGCTCACGCCGCGATCGTTAGGCTCCGATAGATGAGCATGAGGACTGCCGATGCGATCGCGCGCATCAAGGCGATCGACCACCGAAAGGTGCTCCGCTACTCCGCGGTGTCGTTCATCGCCGTCCCGATGACGCAGATCATCCTGCTCGTGTTCCAGTACGGGCTGGGGTGGAACGGCCTCGAGGCCAACACCATGGCCGTGGCCGTGACCGTCGTGCCCGTCTACGTGCTCAACCGCTACTGGGTGTGGGGCAAGCGCGACAAGAACAACTTCGTCACCGAGATCCTGCCGTTCTGGGGCATGACCCTGCTCGGCCTCGTCATCTCCACCATCTTCGTGGCCTTCGCCGAGAGCCACTTCAACTCGCCCATCATGGTCAACGTGGCCAACGCCTTCGGCTTCGGGTGCGTCTGGTTGCTCAAGTTCTTCGTGCTCGACAAGGCGATGTTCGGTCGCGAGCGGCACTTCCCCATCGACGAGTCGGTGCTGGAGGAAGCGGACGTCACCGAGGAGGAGCTCGTCGCCGACGGGTTCGTCGAGGGCGACTTCGAGGCCAAGTGGGCCTGACGCCCGCTGCTGCGTCGCCCACCGCACCCGCCCCTCGCTGACCGCCACGGAGCCGTGACCTGATGGACGCCGAGCTGCGCCGCTCCGCCGAGGCGGCCCGCGGCTTCATGCCCCCCGACGAGGGCGTGGCCCTGCATGAGGCCGCCCTCGCCGCCGGCGCGGGTCCGGCCGCCGGCGGGCCCTTCTTCGAGATCGGCGCCTACTGCGGCAAGTCGGCCATCTACCTCGCCGGCGCCGCCCGGGCCACGGGCACCGTCCTGTTCTCGCTGGACCACCACCGCGGCTCCGAGGAGAACCAGGCGGGCTGGGAGCACCACGAGTCCGACCTCGTCGACCCCGGGATCGGCCTCATGGACACCTTGCCGGTGTTCCGCCGCACGCTCTACGACGCCGGCCTCGAGGCGTCGGTCGTGGCCGTCGTGGGTGAGTCCGCCACCGTCGGGCGTTTCTGGACCACGCCCCTCACCTTCCTCTTCATCGACGGCGGCCACGGCACCGAGCCCGCCCACCGCGACTACGAGCTCTGGACGCCCCACGTGGCGCCCGGGGGCACGCTGGCCATCCACGACGTGTTCCCCGACCCCGCCGACGGCGGCCGACCGCCCTACGAGATCTTCCTGCGGGCCCTCGACGACGGCTTCGCCGAGGTCGGAGCGACCGGCAGCCTGCGCGTCCTCACCCGCCCCACCTGAGAGACGCCGCGAGCGCCGGCGAACCGGGTGGCGAAGGCGCTGCGACGGAGGAGGAGCCGGTCAGGGGCGGGGTGACGTGGCGGAGCGGAGCGGAGCCGCTGCGAGGAACGAACCGGGTGGCGAAGGCGCTCCGACGGAGGAGGAGCCTGGTAGCTAGTCGTCGAGGGGGAGGAGCGGGGGCAGCACCGCGTCGTGGTCGACGAAGAGCTTGCTGGCCTGGGTGGCGCCGGTGAGGGCGTCGGCGGCCAGGATCACCGAGGCGGCGGTGTAGGTGGACTGCTCGCCGCCGGGGAAGGTGGCTTCCTCGGGGTAGACGATGCCCGTCCAGTAGCGGCCGTTGTCGGCCCGGTGGCCCTGCGCCATGGCGAACAGGTCCGTGGCCAGCTCGACCTCGCCCACGGCGAGGTGGGCGATGAGGCACTCGCAGGTCTCGGCCGCGGTGATCCACGGACGGTCGGACACGCAGCGGATGCCCTTGTCCTCGAAGAGGAAGGTGCCGCGGCGCTCGGCGAGATGGGTGCGGCCGGCGTCGCCGGTGAGCACGCCGGCGAGCACCGGGTAGTACCAGTCCATGGCCCAGCGGTGCTTGGGGGCGAAGGCGTCGGGTTCGGTGGCGATGACGCGGGCGAGACGGGCGACGCTGAGCTCCCAGTCGGGGCGCTCGTGGCCGAGCTCCTCCGCGATGGCGATGGCGCACCGCAGCGAGTGGCAGATGCTCGACGAGCCGGTGAGCAGGGCGAACGACCAGGGGGTGCCGTCGGCGTGGCGGGCCCAGAGGATCTCACCGCGCGGCGTCTGGAGGTCGAGCACGAAGTCGATGGCGGGCTCGACCATCGACCACATCGACTCGAGGAACTTCAGGTCCCGGGTGAGCAGGTAGTGGTGCCACACGCCGGCGGCCACGTAGGCGCAGGTGTTGGCGTCGAGCTTGTCCTGCTCGATGCCGTCCTCGAGGTAGTACTGGTGCCAGGCGCCGTCGGGGCGCTGGAGGCCGACCAGCCACTGGTAGGCGGCGAGTGCCTCCTCGTGGAAGCCGCAGAGGTCGAGGGCCATGGCCGCCTCGACGTGGTTCCACACGTCGGCGTGGCCGCCGGGGAACCAGGGGATCATGCCCGAGGGCAGCTGCCACTCGACGATGGCGGCGGCGGTGGCCAGCATCTCGTCGGCGGTCACGAGGTCGGGCACCTCAGGGAGGTGGAGCTCACGCGACATCGGCGGTCTGCCTTTCGGTGGGAGGGGCGGTCTCGGGCGTGGCCGTGGCCGAGACCCGGGGCGCCGGCGGGGCCACCGTGGCCAGGGGCTTGCGGGCGTAGACGATCAGGCTCTTGCCCATGAGGGGCTGGAGCACCTTCTCGGCGACCTGGAGGACGAGGGGCTGCTTCATGATGTCCCAGGTGAGGAGGCGCAGGTACGCCTTCACGAGCGGGTTCTCGTCGTTGGTGGGACCGACCGCGCACTTGAGCCACCAGTACGGCGAGTGCAGGGCGTGGGCGTGGTGGCTGGGGCCGGGCTCGAGGCCCGCCGCCTTCATCTTCTGGCGGAGCTCGTCCTCGGTGTAGATGCGGACGTGCCCGCCCACCACGAAGGGGGCGTGGTACTCGTCCGAGAGGGCCCAGCAGACCTTCTCGGGGAACCACGCCGGGATGGTGGCGGCGATGATCCCGCCGGGGCGTAGGACCCGCATCAGCTCGTCGAGGGCGCCCTCGTCGTCGGGGACGTGCTCGAGCACCTCGGAGGCGATGATGCGGTCGAAGGTGTCGTCGGGGAACGGCAGCTTCACCGCGTCGCCGTTCACGCCCGTCGCGAGACCGTGCTTCGGTCCCTCGCCGGCCTGTTGCATGGCCCCGAAGATGCCCCGCACGTCGACCAACTCGGGGTGCGAGTAGTCGAAGGCGATGACGCGAGCACCGCGCCGGTAGGACTCGAAGGCGTGGCGGCCCGCGCCGCAGCCCATGTCGAGGAGCAGGTCACCGGCCTGGAGGCCGAGACGGTCGTAGTCGACGGTCAGCATCGTGTGGTGTGCCCGCCCCGCTCAGACCGGCAGCCGGCGGCGCAGGCCGGCGAGCGCCCCGCCGACGTCGTCGAGCGACGGCAGACCGGGGAGGGACGGGAGCTCGCCCAGGCCCGGGACTTGGGTGCTGATGGTGGGCTCGGCGAGGCGGGCGCGGTACTGCTCGACCGTCTTCTCCGCGGTGACCGTCCAGCTCCAGCGCTCGATGATGCGCTGGCGGCCGGCGGCGCCGATGCGGGCCCGCAGATCCGGGTCGTCGAGGCCGCGGCGCAGGGCCACCGCGAGGGCCTCGCTGTCGCCGGGGGGCACGAGCAGGGCGGTCTCGCCGTCCTTGCCCACGACCTCGGGGATGGCTCCGCCGGTGGTGGCCACGAGGCACACCGAGCACGACATGGCCTCGATGGCGGGGAGCGAGAAGCCCTCGTAGAGCGAGGGCACGACCGCGAGCTCGGACTCGGAGTACAGCTCGACGATGCGCTGCTCGGACACGCCGCTGACGAACTCGACGGCGTCGCTCAGGCCCAGCTCTGCGAGGGTGCGGGCCGTGCGGCCTTCCTCCTTGGGCTTGCCGATGACCACGAGGTGGATGTCGGGGTTCTCGGTGCGCAGCTTGGCCACGGCCTCGAGCAGGTACACGAGGCCCTTCATGGCCACGTCGGCGCTGGCGGTGGTGATGATGCGCCCGGGAACCGGCGTCACTCCCGGGACGGGCAGGAAGGTCTCGGGGTCGACGCCCACCGGCACGACGTGCAGGCGGTCGGGGTCGACGCCGTGGTCCTTGATGATGTCGCCACGGGACGACTCGGAGACGGTCAGGATGCGGGTGAGGCGCTGGGCGACCCGGCTCTGCATCTTCGTGAAGGCGTACCAGCGGCCCTTGGCAAAGCGCTGGTAGGGCGTCTCGGCGTGCTCCATCTCGAGTTTGCGGTCCACGGTGATGGGGTGGTGGATGGTGCCGAGGACGGGCAGGCCGGCGCGCTCGATGCCGAGCAGGCCGTAGCCCATGGACTGGTTGTCCTGGACGATGTCGAACTCGTCGACCCGGTGCTTGAGGTGGTCCCAGGCCCGCAGGCTGAACGCGAGCGGCTCCGGGAAGGTGCCGGACGAGAACGAGAGGACCTCGGCGACGTCGGTCCAGTTCTTCAGCTCCCAGATGGCGGGGAAGCGCATGGGGAAGTGGTCGTTGTAGATCTCGAGGCTGGGCAGCTCGATGAGCGGCACCTCGTCGACGGTCTCGGGATAGGGCGGCCCGCTCAGCACCTCGACGTGGTGCCCGAGGAGGGTCAGGGCCTTCGAGAGGTGGCGGACGTAGACGCCTTGGCCCCCGCAGTGCTTCTTGCCGCGGTAGGTGAGCAGGGCGATCCGGAGGGGATCGTCGTCGTGCGGGGTGGATGCCAAGTGATCGGAGCCTTTCCGGGCGTTGACCGGTCGGTCAAGTGTACGGGGGCGGGCGGCGAGAACCGAAGTGGCAAGGGCCGCCCGGGGCGGTTGCGAACGGCCTCCGGGCCCCTCCCGGCCGTGCGCGCGCGGTGTCGGAGCGGTGCGGAGGGAGCCGTCCCAGGGACGTGGCGGCCGCGTTCTCGGGGTGTGCCGGCGGTGTCTCGCGTCCGCCGGCGGCCGGCCGTGGCCTCAGTCGGCCCACCAGCGGAACGTGGCGGTGGCGATCACGGGGTGGTCCGGGCCGCCGTCGGTGCCAGGCGCAGCCTCGGCGGGATCGAGGTTGAGCACGTCGGGCGGCCCCGTCTGGGGCTCGACGCACAGGGCGTGGTCGGGCTCGGTGTAGATCACCCAGTCGGTGCAGTGCGACTCGATGTCGAGCTGGAGCGCGCCGGGCCAGCGCAGCTCGGGCGGGTCGACCATGTCGGTGAAGCAGTCGTCCCACGGCGGCGGCGTGGGGCTGGTGACCGCACCCGAGGGGATGCCCTCGTCGTCCTTGTGCCACATCATCCCGGCCTGGAAGTCGAGCTGGAGGGGCCCGCCCCGCTCGAGCTGGCGGCGGAACCACGGGTGCCAGCCGCAGCTGGCGGGCATCGGGCGGTCGCCGGCGTGGACCTCCATGCGCAGGTGCAGGTTGTCGTGGTCGAGGGTGAACGTCTGGAGGACCCAACCCCCGAGGGGCCACCGCTCGTCGAGGTCGATGCGCAGGGTGGCGTTGGTCTCGGTGGCATCGACCACGGTCCAGGGGCGGTCGTAGGTGACGCCGTGTATGGCATGGGGGGCCTTGTTCCGAGGGAGCTGGTACTCGGTGCCCTCCCACGTGAATCGACCGTTGCGGATGCGCCCCGCCCACGGCGCCATGGGGAAGCACCCCCATTGGGTGGGCGACTCCTGCCGCTCGACCAGCAGGTCGAGACCGTCGACGGAGAGCTGGGCGAGGCGCCCGCCGGCGTCGGGGTCGAGGGTGGCCCGGGCCTGGCCGGCGGAGAGCTCGATCACGCCCCGACGCTACCGGTCGGCGGGGTGGCGCCCGGGTCGTCGCCCGCGGTCGGCCCGTCGGACGCCGCGGCGGTGACGACACGGCGCGAGCGGCGGTCGAGGAGGTGGGCGGCGAGCATCAGGGCGATCGCCACGACGAGCACGGGGAGGTCGCCGACGCGGGTGGCGAGGGTCTCGCCCTGGCGGCGGGTGATGGTGTCCTGGAGGACGCGCTGCTCGCTGACGCCGGTCCGGTCGACCACCCGACCCTCCGGGCTGACGATGGCCGAGAACCCCGTCGGCGCCGCCTGGAGCACCCAGCGGTCGTTCTCGAGGGCCCGGAGGCGGGAGGAGGCCACCTGCTGGCTCTGCACCTGGGTGAGCCAGTAGGAGGAGCCGTTGGTGGGGTTGAGCAGGACGTCGCCGCCGTTGCCGATGGCGTCGCGCCCGCGGGTGCTGAAGAACACCTCCCAGGAGATGACCACGCCGAACTTGCCGGCGGGCGTCTGCACGATGGCGGGGGTGTCGCCGGCGAGGGCGTCGCGGCCGGGGAGCTCGCTGTTGAAGCGCTCCAACAGGCCCCGCAGCGGCACGTACTCACCGAAGGGCACCCGCTTGACCTTGTCGTAGCGGTCGACGATGCGACCGTCGGGTGCGTAGACCACCGCCGCGTTGAGGAAGTTGTCGTCGGCGCCCTCGACCGCCCCGACGATCAGCGTGGTGTCGAGGCGGCGGGCCAGCTCGGCCAGCTCCTCGTTCTCGGGGTTGACCTCGAGGCTGCCTTCGACGTTGATCACGTTCTCCGGCCACAGGACGAGGTCGACGGGGGTGTCGACCTCCTCGCTGGCTTCGAGGTGGCGTTCGAAGACGTCCCGGGGGTCGGTCTCGCTGGCCCGGGTGCGCTGGGGGCCTCCACCCTGCACGATGGCGATGTCGAGGTCCTCGACGCTGTGGGCCCGCGGCGCCACCCAGGCGCCCAGGGCGATGAGGGCGACGGCGCCGAGGGCGAGTCCGGCCTGTTGGGGCGCCCGCTCCCACAGGGCGGACAGGGCGACACCGACGAGCACGACGATGAGCACCAGGACGAGGCTGCCGGCGAGGCGCACCGTGAAGGCGAGGGGTGCGGCGGCCTGGCTCATGGCCAGCGTGGACAGGGGCACACCGCCGAACGGCCACGACCAGCGAGCCCACTCGGCGAGCACGAAGGCTCCCGGGAGCCCCAGCCAGCGCCACCGGCTCGACGGCAGCAGCGCCACCGTGACGCCGAAGTAGGCGGCGTAGGTGGCACAGGCGATCAGGTAGCCGGGCAGGGTGAGGTCGACCATCCAGAGCATCGACGGGTACAGCCAGGCGGCGCACACCAGCCAGGTGCGCCGGAACCGGGCCTTGCGGGCCTGGCCGGCGATGAGGCGGTCGAGCAGGGCGATGCCGACGAAGGCCAGGGGCCACCAGCCCCACGGCGGCACCGAGGCAGCGAGGACGAGGCCGGTGCCGACGCAGCGCAGCGCGAGCAGCGCCTTGGCGCCGCGCGTCATCGCCGGTCGGTCGGCAGCGACGGTGCCCGCGCTCGTCGGGTCGTCGGCCGGATCGGCGTCGGTGGTGGGCTCGGTCAAGGCGCCGATCTTCGTCGCCCGGCGGCCCGGCGGCCAGTCACGCCCGTCCGGTACGGGCTCGGTTCGTTCTGGTCACGAGTTGGCAACATCAGTGTTGCCGGGGACATACCAGAACGATGGAGGGGAGGGCTGAGGCGCCGGCGGCGTGCCGGAACGGCTGTTCGGTCGGCTCGTTCTGGTCACGAGTTGGCAACATCAGTGTTGCCGGGGACGTACCAGAACGATGGAGGGGAGGGGTTCAGGCGCCGGCGCCGGTGGCGGTGAGGACGGCGTTCGCCGCCTCGCGGCCCTGGCGGATGCAAGCGGGGATGCCCACGCCCTTCTGCACGGCGCCGGCGAGGACCACGCCGGGCACCTCGGCGGCGAGCTGCTCGTCGAGCGCGGTCATGCGCTGGAGGTGGCCGGGCGTGTACTGCGGGAACGAGTCGGTCCAGCGCACGATGCGCACGTCGGTCGGCGCCGCGTCGAGACCCATGGTGGTGGCGAGGTCGGCCCGCACGCCGGCGACCAGGGCGTCGTCGTCGAGGTCGGCGATGCGCTCGTCGCCGTAGCGGCCGGCCGACGCCCGGAGCAGCACCTGACCGGGGGCGGCGAGGTGGGCCCACTTGCTCGACGCCCAGGTACAGGCGGTGATGAGGCAGCCCTCGGTGCGGGGGACGAGGTAGCCGCTGGCGTCGAGGGGGCGCTCGACCGCGTCGGCGGGCACGGCCAGGGTGACGAGGGCGACCGACGAGTAGTCGATGGCGCCGAGCGCGGCGGCGGGCCCGGGGGCGACGGCCTCGAGCAGTCGGGCGTCGGCGAAGGCGGGGCTGGCGAGCACGACGGCGTCGGCCTCGATGGGGCCGCCGGCGGTGTGCACGGCGTACCCGCCGCCGGACCGACGTTCGACGCTGATGGCCGGTGTGCCCAGGTGCACCTCGGCCGTGATGGCGTCCACCACCCGGTCGACGAGGCGCTGGAGGCCGCCGGGCAGGCTGTAGAACATCGGCGTCCCGGGATCGGGGGGCGCCGCCGCCTTCATGGCCAGGAGGCCCCGCACCAGGCTGGCGTTGCTCTGTGCGGCGCCGGCGATCTGGGGAGCGGCGGCAGCCACGCTGAGGCGGTCGGAGTCGCCGGCGTTGATGCCGCCGATGAGCGGGTCGACGATGCGCTCGAGCACCTCGTCGCCGAGGCGCGAGCGGATCAGCTCGCCCACGGAGCAGTCACCCTCGGCCCCGTCACCGGGCAGCCGCCCAGGCGCGTCCTCCGGGTGGTCGAGGTCACGGCGGGCGATGGCGACGGCCTCGGGCGACACCAGGCCGCTGGCCGCGAGCTGGTCGAAGTCGGTGGGCACGCCCAGGACGTGGGCCTCGGGCAGCCGGCGCAGGGCACCCCGGACCCACAGGTAGGCGGTGGTCTGCTCGGGGCTGACCAACTCGTCGAACAGGCCCAGCTCCTTGCACAGGTCGACCGCCCACGGCACGCGGGCGAGGAACGTGTCCGGGCCGAGCTCGACCGGCAGGCCGGCGAAGGGCTGCGTCTCGATCTTGCCGCCGAGACGGGGGCCCGCCTCGAGCAGGACGACGTCGGCCTCGGGGTGCTTGGCCAGTTCATACGCGGCGGCGAGGCCGGCGATGCCGCCGCCGACGATGACGACGCGGCTCATCGCCTCACCCCCGGGACCCCGGCGGCGGCGTTCGATCCCGTTCCCGAGGCGATGGCGCGCGCCCGGCGCGCGCCATCGGCTCGAGTTCGGGCGTTTCGGGTGGGGGAGGGCATCAGGTGGGCTCCTCGGGTGGGGTGGCGGCCACGACCAGGTCGGCGAGGGCGGCCATCACGGTGGGTTCGGCGTTGAGCGAAGCGGTGCGGCCGAAGGCGAGGGCGACCTCGTCGGCCACGGCCTTGGCCTCGATGTCGAGGTCGTAGAGCACCTCGAGGTGGTCGGCCACGAAGCCCTGCGCGCACACGGCGATTCCGTCGTGCTGGCCGCCGGCGGCGACCTCCCGGATGACGTCGAGGATGTCGGGGCCGCGCCACGGCTCGGGCGTGCGGCCGGCGCTCTGCCAGGCGACGCCCCAGTCCTGCGCCGCGGCACCGACGCGCTCGACGACCGCGGCGGCGCTGGCGCGCAGCTGGTCCGGGTACGGGTCGCCCTGCAGCACCCGCTCGGGGAGGGAGTGGGCGGTGAAGACCACCCGGGTGCGTTCGGGCAGGCCGGCGAGGGTGTCCCGCAGGGCGCCGGCGAGGAAGTCCAGGTAGGCGGGCTGGAGGTGCCAGCTCTCGATGCCGGCGGCGGTGACGCCCCGCTCGGCGGCGGCCTCGGCCAGGCGCTTCTGGTACTCGCCGACGCTGAAGCCGGAGTAGTGGGGGGCGAGGACGAGGCCCACCGTCCGGGTGACGCCGTCGTCGGCAAGGGTACCGACGGCGTCCTCGATGAAGGGGCTGGCGTGCTTCTGACCCAGCACCACCCGGTAGCCGCCGGGCACGCGGGTCTCGAGCGCGGCCTCGATGGCGGCCCGCTGCGCCTCGGTGCGCTGCGCGAGGGGGGAGACGCCGCCGAGGGCGTCGTAGCGGCGCTGGAGGTCGGCCAGCTGCTCGGGCTCGGGCGGACGGCCGCGGCGGATGTGGGTGTAGTAGGCCTCGACGTCCTCGGGTCGCTTCGGCGTGCCGTAGGCCATGACCACGACGCCGACGGGCGCGGGACCGGTCACGATGCGACTCCTTCGGCGCCGAGGGCGACGCCTTCGTCGTGGACGAGCGCCACGACCTTCTCGAGCACGGTCGGGTCGGTCTCGGGCAGGACGCCGTGGCCCAGGTTGAACACGTGGCCGAGGCCGCCGCCGCGGCGCAGCACTTCGCGGGTGGCGTCGGCCACCACGGGCCACGGGGCCAGGCACAGCGCCGGGTCCAGGTTGCCCTGGAGGGCGCGACCGCCGACCCGCCGGCGGGCCTCGTCGAGGGGCACCCGCCAATCGACGCCCACGACGTCGGCACCGGCCTCGCCCAGCAGGCCGAGCAGCTCGCCCGTGCCCACCCCGAAGTGGATGCGGGGCACCCCGGTCTCGCCGATGCCCTCGAGCACCTTGGCGCTGGCGGGCAGCACGAAGCGGCGGTAGTCCTCGGGGGACAGGGCGCCCGCCCAGCTGTCGAAGAGCTGGATGGCCGAGGCGCCGGCGGCCACCTGGGACCGCAGGGAGGCGAGGGCCAGGTCGGCGAGGGCGTCGACGAGCTTCTCCCAGAGCGCCGGGTCGCCGTGCATGAGGGCCTTGGTCTTGGCGTAGGTCCTCGAGGGGCGACCCTCGATCAGGTAGCTGGCCACGGTGAAGGGCGCGCCGGCGAAGCCGATCAGCGGGACGTCGAGCTGCTCGACCAGCAGGCGCACGGTCTCGAGCACGTAGGGCGTGTCGGCCTCGGGGTCGAGTGGACGGAGGCGCTGGAGGTCGGCGGCCGACGAGAAGGGCTCGGCGATGACGGGGCCGACGCCCGGCACCACGTCCACCCCGAAGCCGATGGCCTCCGCGGGCACGACGATGTCGGAGTAGAGGATGGCCGCGTCGACGTCGTAGCGCTCGACCGGCTGGCGGGTGATCGTGGCCGACAGCTCCGGGTCCTTGATGGCCTGGAGGATGCTGCCCTCCCCCCGCACGGCCCGGTACTCGGGCAGCGAGCGCCCGGCCTGGCGCATGAACCAGACGGGGATGCGGTCGACGGGCTCGCTGCGGCAGGCGCGCAGGAAGTCGCTGGTCGCGGCCAGCGAGGTGGGGTCGGCGGGAGCGGCGGGCACGACCTCAACGTACCGTCAGGGGTCATGCGGCGATCCATCGACGACCACCCCTTCGACCCCGCGGACCAGCCGCCCGACGACGACGACCTGGCCCGCCTCTCCTGGGCGGTCGCCATCTCGGACGACTACGAGGACGCCGAGCCCCGGGTCGTGCTCACCGTCGAGGAGGTCGGCCGCGCCGGCGAGGGCCTCGTCCTGCACCTCACCCCGGCACTCACCCGCCGCCTCCGCACCGCCCTCCACGACGCCTTGCGAGAGTTGGGAGAGGACCCGGGATGACCCACGCGGACGGCGCCCCCAG